>CAZJCN010000110.1:0-3340 GCA_964544195.1 uncultured Phycisphaeraceae bacterium
GCGGTGCAGTCGAACCCGGCCTCTTCCGTCCAGGTGACCGCGCAGGTCGAACCGGGCGGCGAACATGTGGTCGTTCAGGTCATTGACGACGGAGAGGGGATGGACCCGTATACGCTGGAACACGCCCCGGACCCGTTCTTCAGCGCCAAGTCCGCCGGCCGGCGGGTCGGTATGGGGCTGCCCCGTGCCATCCAGTGGTTATCGGGGCATGGCGGAAGATTCGAATTGCGCAGCCGGCGCGGGGAAGGAACTGTCGCAACTTTTTTTCTGCCACTCGATTCGCCTCCCGGATGAACCGATAGGACAACCACGGAGCCAGCACGGCCCGGTGGTTGTACGCAAGTATCAGGCTGGGAGAAAGTTGTGTCAGGCAAGTCGAAATCATCCGCGGTCAACGCCCGGCGTCGTGAAGCGCCAAAAAAAGTCGTCCGTGTGCTGATGGTCGGGGTCGACCCGACCCTTGGCCCGATCATCGAATCCTGTGCCTCCCAGGACGAAACCATACTGCTCGTCCACGCTCGCTCGCTGACCGAAGCCCGTGCCCGACTGACCGAAAAGTCTGTGGACGTGGCGGTGATCAATCCCGACCTGCCCGACGGCAACGGCATGGACCTCGCGGATGAACTGAACAAGAGCCGGCGGATCGTCTCAACGATCCTGGTCGGTAGTGAACCCACCGTGGAATCCGCCATGCGCGCTATCCGCGTCGGCGCGTCCGATTACCTGGTCAGCCCGCTGGACTTGGAAGACGCCAACCAACGGGTGCGCCAGGTGCTAGCCAAGCAGGGCCGTAACAGAGAAAAAGCCCAGCGTGTGCGTCGGCTCCGCAGACTCTGCAAGAAATTGAATCAGGCTCGGGCCGACATCAGCCGGCAGGTCGATATCCTCTGCAACGATCTGGTCACCGCCTATCAGGAACTGGCCGGGCAGATGCAGCAGGTGGTCAAAGCGACCGAGTTCGGCGCGGTCATCCGCGATGAGCTGGACCTCGAACAACTGCTGCGAAAGACACTCGAGCACCTGGTCGAAAAATCCGGCCCGACCAACGCCGCCGTCTTCCTGCCGTCGGGCATGGATGAATACACCTTGGGTGGATATGTCAACTACGACTGCCCTCCCGAGTCAGCCGACATGCTGCTGCAGCATCTGGCAGACGTGATGGCGCCCAAGGTCGCGATGCGTGACGACCTGTTGCACATCACCGACAACCAAAGCCTTTCCCACCTGCTGGGCGGAGACGCGGCGTACCTGGTTGACTCGCATCTGATCGCATTCGCCTGTCGAAGCGACAACGAATCCCTAGCGGTCGTGGCCCTGTTCCGGGACGGGACCGACCCGTTCGACCAATCCGTGCTGGAAACCGCCGAAGCCGTCGGCCCGCTGCTGGGTGACGCACTAGCCCGTGTCATCCGGATCCACCACCGAGGCGTCGACGATGATCCCGATGAGTCGGGGGGATACTTCGGCCTGCCCGAAGACGAGGACGACGGTCTGCCGTTCTGATCCGTTCAGATAGGATCGCCCTTCATGATGCGCCACCTCTAGTACCCGGTGGTTCCGGCTGTATTTCCTGCGTTTCCGGCTTTTTCATACACTAGGTGTATGAGCTCACAAGATACCTCCCAATCCACTCCCAAGCCGTGGGAACACGCCAAGTCCGGGGCCGGCTCAGCGAACGACCCGCTCGCGGCGCGGTTCGTCTCCAGCCTCGACTACGATAAACGCCTCTACAAACACGATATCCAAGGCTCCATCGCTCACGCGCGCATGCTCCGACAGGTCGGCCTGATTACTCAGGATGAACTGACACAGATCGAACGTGGCCTTAATGAAATCGAATCCGAAATCACTCAACAAGGTGACGCCTGGCCCGGCTGGAAGGTCGAGCTGGAAGACGTACACATGTGCATCGAGGCGGCACTGATCGAAAAAACAGGCGACGCCGGGCGGAAGCTGCACACCGGACGAAGCCGAAATGATCAGGTGGCGTTGGACCTGACGCTGTGGGTCCGTGAAGCGAGTCAGGTGCTGGCCCAACGGTTCGACGAACTGGCCGCCGCGTTCGTCGAGCTGGCGGAACGGGACGGCCGGGTGGTCATGCCGTCATACACCCACCTGCAACGCGCCCAACCCATCGTGGCCGGGGCGGAACTGATGGCCTGGCTGCAAGCCTTGGCCGGATGTGCACAGCGCCTCAAGTCGCTCACCACGGACCCGCCCAGCCCGTTGGGCAGCGGCGCCATTGCCGGGTCAAGTCTGCCGTTGGACCGACACGCCTCCGCGCAGAACCTAGACCTGAATTCCGTCAGCCCGAACAGCCTTTACGCCACCGCGTCACGCGACCTGGCAATCGACCTGACATACGCGCTGACCATGACCGCCATGTGGCTGTCCCGATGGGCCGAGCAATGGATCATCTACGCCTCGACCGAGTTCGGTTTCATCACGCTGGACGACCTTTACACCACCGGCTCGTCCATGATGCCGCAGAAGCAAAACCCGGACATGCTCGAACTGGTCCGCGGCAAAGCCGGTCAGGTCTACGGCTCACTCATCGCCTTGCTGACCATGTGCAAGGGCCTGACCATCGGATACAACCGGGACCTGCAGGAAGACAAGCGACACGTCTTCACAGCTTACGACGCAATCTGCGACTGCCTGGACATGGCTACCCGGATCGTCAGAACCACCCGATTCAATGAGTCCCGGATCAAACAGGGACTCGACCGAGGGTTTCTCGACGCGACCAGCCTTGCTGAATACCTGGTTAGCCGGGGCGTCCCTTTCCGCACGTCCCACCAGATCGTCGGTCGGCTGGTGCAGACATGTCGGGAAAAGGGTTACGAGATGCTGGCAAGCTTGAAACCGGACGATTTCAACCAGGCGTGCCAGGCTTCGGGCCAACCCGCCGTCGTGGAAGACGACGTCTATGATTGGTTAGGACCGGAGAATGTGGTCAAGCGCTATCGGACCGCAGGCAACGCCGGCCTGAGCGGGTTTGAGGAACAGCTCAGCGCGTGGAAACAACGCCTGAACCGTAACACTTAACCCGAATCCCGGCCGAAGAAAAAGCCGAATCAATCAAAGGGTTTAAGGATCGGCCCGACTTTACCTGTGGACAGGGCAGAACAATCATGCTGGTACTGACGGTCATCAAGGGTGTGGACAAAGGGCGTCGTTTCGAACTGCCGGACGACGAACCTCAACTGATCGGCCGATCCAGTGAGGCGCTGGACACGACCGACCAGACCATTTCGCGCCGCCACGCCGAACTGACCCCCGACAACGGCAAGTGGTACATCCGTGACCTGCATTCCTCCAACGGCACGTTCGTCAACGG
>CAZJCN010000110.1:3440-5940 GCA_964544195.1 uncultured Phycisphaeraceae bacterium
ACGGCAAGTGGTACATCCGTGACCTGCATTCCTCCAACGGCACGTTCGTCAACGGTATCCGCGTCACGGCCGAACGCCGGTTGCTGAAGCCCGGCGACCAGATCCGCACCGGCGCCACCCTGTTCGTGTTCGGTGAGGACCAGAAGCACAAGCCCGCCCAGGATGTCATCCGCATGGTCCGCCGAAACGAGATCGACATCAGCGTTGAATCCACCGCCGCCAGCAACGACGATTCGATGATCATGGCGGTCCCCGAACCGGGTCAGGCCGCCGAGTTCCAGCTGCGCGTGATCTACAAGCTGACCTCCCTGATCGGATCGGTCACCGATAAACAGGAACTGCTCGAGCGCGTCATGGACGTGGTGTTCGAGTATTTCAAAGCCGACCGCGGCTTCATCCTGCTGCAGGAAGAGGGAGATGCCGAGCCGCAACCCGTCCTTGTACGGCACCGCACCCCGATGAACGCCGCCGGCCACGGCAAACCCGGACCGATCAGTGTCAGCCGAACGATCGTCCGCTACGTGATGAAAAAAGGCGTCGGCGTGCTCTCCAGCAACGCCATGACCGACAAGCGCTTCGCCACCGGCGACAGCGTGCAGGCCTACGGCATCCGCTCGGCGATGTGCGTTCCGATCAAGTTCAAGGACAAGCTCTATGGCGTCATCCACCTCGATTCGAAAGTCGCCAATTACACCTACACCGAAGACCAACTGCTGCTCCTGACCGCAATCGGGGTGCAGACCGGCGTGGCGCTGTCCAACGCCCGGCTGTACGAACAGCGGTTGCGGGACGAACGGCTCGCCGCGGTGGGCCAGACCGTCGCCAGCCTCTCACATTCGATCAAGAACATCCTCCAGGGGATGCGTGGCGGGGCCGACGTCGTCGAACTGGGCCTGCGAAAAAACAACATGGACCTGACCCGCGGCGGGTGGGAGATTGTCGCCCGCAACGTCGAACGCATCTACGAGCTGGTCATGAACATGCTCGCCTACTCCAAGCAGCGCAAACCCGAACTGGAGCTGGTCAATCTCGACCAGCTCATCGGGGAGATCACCGCGCTGGTCCAGAAGCAGTTCGACACCAAACACGTCGCACTGATCGTGGATGTGCCGAACGATATGCCCCCCGTCCCCGTGGACCCGGGGGGCATCCATCAGGCCCTGCTCAACCTGCTCAACAACGCGCTCGATGCCGTCCAACCCGAGACCGGTGTCGTCAGCATCCGTTGCGAATACGACGGCGATCAGGACCGCGTACTCATCACCGTCGCTGACAACGGCGAAGGCATGACCCCGGGCACCCTCTCACGCCTCTTCGAACCGTTCCATTCCACCAAAGGCCTGCGCGGGACCGGCCTGGGCCTGGTCGTGACCAAGAAGATCGTCGAGGAGCACGGCGGCATCGTTAAAGTTGATAGTGTCCGACACAAGGGAACCACCTTTACCATCCAGCTCCCGGTCCGTTTCGAACAGGTCCCCATGTCCGCCGACACCGTTGGGCCCGGACACACGGCCCAACCCGCCGAAAACTGATCCTTCTGATCTCCACACAAGACATTGGGATACCGTAACTCGCCCCATACTGACGCAATAAAGTCGGCCCGCCTTCGTTTTACGGGTAGAATTGACTACCAATGGCACTTTGATATCGGGCGAAACAATGGACACTTCTCTGGACCCGCTGCCGGCAGCGCAATTCGGCTGGGCACACGCACGCCACCTGCTGTGGCGGGCAGGTTTCGGTGGCAGCCCGAAACAGATCCGCGACCTCGTGGATTTGGGTCTGGATAGGGCGGTTGATGCCGTGGTTGACGCGGCTGCTGACTCCCCCCTGCCCCCCGCCCCCGATGACCTTGATCCGGACGTGATCCGCCCGTTTACGCCGGAGGAACGCCTCGCCTTCATCCAGGCCCGTCAAAACAATGACGAGGCTGCACGCTCGGAAATCCGCCGGTTGATCAACGAACGACAAGCCAAAGACCGTCAGATGATCCAGGGCCTGCGCCGCTGGTGGCTCGACGTGATGATCCACACCCCCGCCCCCCTGCGGGAAAAACTCGTCCTGCTCTGGCACAGCCATTTCGCCACACGTCACCGCAACGTGCGCGACAGCTACCTGATGTACCAGCAGAACCAGCTGTTCCGCGAACTCGCCGCGAGCAGCTTCGCCGACCTGGCCCGGTCGATTGTGCACGACCCGGCCATGCTCAAATTCCTCAACAACGATCAGAACAACAAACGCAAACCCAACGAAAACCTCGCCCGTGAGTTCATGGAGCTGTTCACACTCGGTGAAGGCCACTACACCGAAAAGGACATCAAACAGGCCGCACGCGCCCTGACCGGTTATGGTGTGCGGGACAACGACTTCGCCTTCTACCCCTCACGACACGACCAGGGAACCAAAACCATCCTCGGCGAAAAAGGGGACCTCGACGGCGACGCATTCGTGGACATCCTGCTCGTCCAGCCGGCCTGCCCGCGCTACATCGCGCTCAAGC
>CAZJCN010000110.1:6040-8719 GCA_964544195.1 uncultured Phycisphaeraceae bacterium
TTCGTGGACATCCTGCTCGTCCAGCCGGCCTGCCCGCGCTACATCGCGCTCAAGCTCTACCGGCACTTCGTCGCCGACGTCAGTGATTACCTCGACCAGGTCCCCGATGACCACCGTACCATCGTGCTCCGACTGGCGACCATGCTCCGCAAGAACCATTACCGGGTCGCGCCGGTGCTCAAAACCCTGTTCAGGAGCCGACACTTCTACGACCCCAAAATCGTGGGCATGAAAATCAAGAGCCCGGCTCAACTGGTCGTGGGAACCATCGTCACACTCGGCACCCCCACACGCAGCATCGGCACGCTCAGTGACGGGATGAAACTGATGGGCCAGACGCTGTTCGATCCGCCCAGCGTCGCCGGCTGGCCCGGTGGGCGCGACTGGATCAACACCTCGACCCTCTTCACCCGACAAAACATCTGCGCCTACCTCATCACCGGCAAAGACCCCCGCAAGAAACGCTGGTCACCCGGACAGGCCGGGTACGATCCCATGCCCCTGCTCGATTCGGTCGACCGAAAAGACCCGCAGGCCGTCGTCGATCACCTCGTCGACCTCATGCTTGGTCACCATATCAAGCCGGAGCGCAGGCAACCGTTGTATGAATTCCTGGCACAGCGTAAAAAAGGCGTCAACCGCGACAGCATGTTCGCCCTGCTGACGCTGATCACCGCCATGCCGGAGTATCAGTTATGCTGATAGGTCAAGGAGCAAGACATGTCTGACCCGTCCGCCTATACCCGACGACAGTTTCTGCAATCCGGCCTGGCGTTCGTCTCAACGATCTCGACCGTGCCGGTGTTTCTGTCACGATCTTCCAGCGTACTCGCTCAGACCGCCGGGCCGTTACCGAGTAACCCCGGCATCCCCGAAGACCGCGTGCTCGTCGTCGTGCAGTTGTCAGGAGGAAACGACGGCCTGAACACCGTCATCCCCTTCGGCACGGACAGCTACTACAAACAACGCGCCAACCTCGCCATCCGCGAAAAGGAAGTCATCCCGATCGACACGCAGACCGGCATCGGACTGCACCCGTCACTGGCGCCTTTGCGGGACATGCTCGGTGAAGGATTGGCCGGCATCGTTCAGGGCGTCGGATACCCCAACCCGATCCGCTCGCACTTCGCCAGCATGGACGTCTGGCACACCGGCGACACCCTGTCCAACAAGGGCGAAGGCTGGATCGGTAAAGCCATGGATGCCACCCACGGCTCGGGCGATACCTCACTGGCCTGCATCGCCCTGGGCAAGGAAGCGCCGCTCGCCACCGAAGGCCGACTGGTCAAGCCCGTGACTTTCGACCGCCCCGAGATGTTCCGCTGGCTCGGGCGTGACCTGCACCCGGCCGTCAGCCAGGCGTATGACCAGATCACTCATACCACCGCCAGCGACCAGGATCCCAGCGGGTTCATCCTCCGTACCGCGATGGATGCGCAGATCGCCTCCGACCGGGTCCGCAAAGCGGTGCAGCAGAAACCGATCACCCGTTTCCCGGGTAATAACCTTTCGCAACAACTGAAGATGGTCGCCGCGATGATCCGTGCCGAACTGCCGACGCGCGTGTATTACGTCGCCATGGGCGGCTTCGACACGCACGCCAACCAGGCCGGCCGACACAACCGCCTGCTGACCGAGTTCGCGTCCGCCATCAACGCCTTTTACAACGAACTGAAAGCCACCGGACACCGCAGCCGGGTGTTGACCGTCGCGTTCAGCGAGTTCGGCCGACGGGTCCGACCCAACGCCTCCGGCGGAACCGATCACGGCACGGCCGGGCCGATGTTCGTCTTCGGCGAACCGATCCGCTCCGGGCTGATCGGGCAGTACCCCAGCCTCGACGACCTCGAACAGGGCGACCTGAAATACACCACCGACTTCCGAAGCGTTTACGCCGATATCCTCGACAGTTGGATGAAGATCGACTCCGCCGCGGTGCTGGGCAGGCGATACGACCCCGCCCCGATCATCCGGGTTTGACACCCCCGCCCTCTTGTGGTCTTGTTAAGCGGTGACCAACACAGCATCCACTCCCACATGTGCTGCGCCTCTCGATCTCGATTACGCGACAGTCATGTCGCGCGCCAAATCGATCGAGCCGGCGTTCGCTCAGATGACCGCTGACGTACCCTACGAGGAAAAAGGTGTGTTCTTCAGCGAGATGCTGTTCGTCGCCGCAGCGGTCGGCCCCGAACACCCGAAGCTGATCCTCGAGTCCGGGCGGGCTCGTGGTCAAAGCACTTTCGTTCTGGCCAAACTGTTCCCAGACTCCCGGATCGTCAGCATCGAGTTCGACAAAGACTCGCCCGATGTCCCCGTCGCGGAACAACGGCTCAAAGACTTCAAACACGTGGAGTTGCTGTTCGGCGATTCACGCCAACTGCTTTTTGAGCAACTGCAACCCGAATCCGTAGTGATGATCGACGGGCCGAAGGGGTTTCGTGCCCTTCGTCTGGCGCTGCAATTGCTGCGGACCGGCCAAGTCAAGATGGTGTTCATCCATGACGTGTACCAGGGCCTGCCCACCCGCACCTTTCTCGAACGTCACCTGCCCTCGACACTGTTCAGCGATCAGCCGGACTTCGTCGAACGGTTCAAGTACCTGGACGACGGCTGCTGGCAGGGCTTCGCGCCCGGTGCGGTGATGGAATGGCACCCGCCGACACTCAAGCCGGATCA
>CAZJCN010000111.1:0-8706 GCA_964544195.1 uncultured Phycisphaeraceae bacterium
AATCAGGAACCTGTTTGGTATCCCTGTGGTGATTCTGATCCTGCCGCTGTTCGTGATTACGGTACTGTGTAAATCCCTGGCATCGCTGCTGCTGATGATGATGGGCCTGAGTGCCCTGTACTTCGTCAGTCAGTCTCGTATGCGCTGGCCGATCGTCGTATTGATCGCATTGGCACCAACCTACATGGCTCTAAGAACCACAGGGGTGTGGGATGGTATGAATCTGGTGCAGCTCGTGAAAACCCTGGTTAATGAGGACCGGGCACAATCTCTTGAACTTCGGTTTACCAACGAGGATTTATTGACCGACCGGGCCTTGGAAAAGCCTTTCTTCGGATGGGCGGGCTGGGGACGATCACGTGTTTATGATCGTTTTGGCAAGGATATCTCCATCACGGACGGGATGTGGGTGATCGCCATAGGCCAGAACGGCCTGTTCGGATTGGTGTCGTTTACACTCTCGCTGTTACTGCCGGTATGGCTTACATTAAAACGCATCCCGCCCGGCCTGTGGGCCCACCCGAAAACTGCGCCGGCGGCTGCACTTTCGATCGTGCTGATCCTATACATGATAGACAACCTGCTGAACGCGATGATCAATCCCGTGTTCATGCTGGTTGCCGGAGCTTTGGCAGGCCAGCAGGCAGTGAAAGTCCGTCGACAGGCTAAACGAAACAATGCGCGATACGGCCATGAACCGTACCATGCAAAAGACTCGCCTAACAACAGCCGTGCCGACATGACCGGCTATGCGGCCCGATCACACACCATCACGAATCCTTGACCATGGACCTGCTGATCGTCATTGTGAACTACCGCACAGCCAAACTGACCATCGACTGCCTGCACTCCTTGGTAGAAGAAATGGTCAACCTCGGACGTGCGCGCGTGGTGATCACTGACAACCAATCAGGGGATGATTCCGTCGATAGAATAAGAGGCGCGATCAAGGATAATCAATGGCATGAATGGGCTTCTGTCATGCCGTTGAATCGTAACGGGGGATTCGCATACGGCAATAATGAAGCGATTCGCCCGGCATTACAGCAGGCTGATCCACCCAACTTCATTCTGTTACTTAACCCCGATACGATCGTCCGGCCGGGTGCCATCCAATCGCTGGTCAGTTTCATGCGTGAGCATCCCAATGTCGGCATTGCGGGCAGTCGATTGGAAGACCCCGATGGGACGCCACAACACTCAGCTTTTCGGTTCCACAGCATCCGGTCGGAAATCGATGATGCCTTACGATTGGGGGTGGTATCTCGTTGGCTGAGCCGTTATTCCGTTGCTCCCCCCCTCCGGGATGAAGCCCATCAGACCGACTGGGTAGCCGGCGCTTCCATGATCGTCCGGAAAGAAGTATTCGATCAGATCGGACTGATGGATGAAGCTTACTTCATGTATTACGAAGAGGTCGATTTCTGCTTACGGGCATACAAAGCCGGCTGGCCGTGTTGGTATGTTCCTGAAAGCCGAGTGGTACACTTGGTGGGTCAGGCGTCAGGGGTTACGGTACAAAACACTCGACCCAAGCGGAGACCGGACTACTGGTTTGATTCACGCCGACGCTACTTCATCAAGCACCACGGACGTGTATATGCTTCTTTAGCTGACCTGGCATGGGCTGTGTGTTTCGCCCTGTACCGGGTCCGCAGACTCATTCAACGCAAACCGGACACGGACCCGCCCAGACTGCTTTATGATTTTCTACGTCACAGCGCACTGATCAGGGGTGTATGAGCTTGAACGACAGCCAGCACCAACAACCGAATACGCCTGGCCTGCTCCAATTGATCCGGGAAGATTGGGAGGCACATGGCCGCGACTGGTTTCGGCCGGGGTTCCGCGCTGTTGCCGTGGCCAGGTTCGGCAGATGGCGAATGAAGATTCGGACGAAAATCCTCCGGGCACCTTTCAGCGTACTGTATCGCTTCATGTATCGAAGAATACGCAATGTCTACGGCATCGAACTCCCCTACTCAACCGAGTTGGGCAGACGAGTGGTCATCGAGCACCAGCACGGCATCGTGATCCACGGTTGTGCCAGAATCGGAGACGACTGCATCATCAGGCAAGGCGTGACAATCGGCAATCGCACACTGGATAAGCCCTTGGACGCTCCAACCTTGGGCAATCATGTCAACGTCGGAGCCGGAGCCAAGATCCTGGGCAAGATCATGATCGGTGATCACGCGGTGATCGGTGCCAATGCCGTGGTACTGCATGACGTGCCCCCGGGGGCCCTGGCCGTCGGTGTACCCGCGGTTATCAAACACCGAAGCAACCCGACACAGGAGGCGTCTTCATGAGCAACGCGCCTATCAGGATGGAAGCTGTCGGTGCTGTAGTCATCGGCCGAAATGAAGGCGAAGCATTGCTGCGCTGTCTGGACACTGTGCTGCCTTATGTTCACGCATGCGTATACGTGGACTCCGGGTCGAGCGATGGTAGTGTGGAGGCCGCCCGATCACGTGGTGTCGAAGTGGTCGAACTGGACACATCTGTACCGTTTACCGCGGCTCGCGCCAGAGACACCGGCTTCCGCAGGTTGCTCGAAATCGCCCCAAACCTTTCTTTCGTGCAGTTCGTGGATGGGGACTGTGAAGTGCATTCCGGTTGGCTGGCCACTGCACACGAAGCACTCATGAACAATGAACGGCTGGCGGTGGTGTGTGGCCGCCGACGCGAACGTAATCCGGACGCCACGATTTACAACCGTCACTGCGACATGGAATGGGACACGCCGATCGGTCCGGCCAAGGCCTGCGGGGGTGATGCAATGATGCGCATTGCAGCCTACCAGCAGGCGGGCGGATTCAACCACAGTCTGATCTGTGGCGAAGAGCCGGAGTTGTGTATCCGAATCCGCAAAGCCGGCTGGCTGATCGAGCGTTTGGATGCCGAAATGACCCTGCATGACGCGAACATGACACGCTTCAGCCAGTTCTGGAAACGCTCGGTGCGTGGGGGCTGGGCCTATGCCGAGGGCGCTGCCATGCACGGCAAAGCCCCCGAGCGTCATTGTGTCCGACAGGCGATCAATACCTGGCTTTATGGGGCCATCCTGCCGATAACCAGTATCGGTCTGGCTTGGCCGAGCTGCGGGATCAGCCTGGCAGTCATGTTCATCATATACGCCCGGCATGTGGTCAAGGTCAGGAATGATCGGCTCCGTCATGGCGACGCCCCGAAACATGCCTGGTCCTACGCGTGGCTGGCCACCATCGCTAAGATCCCGGAGGCCATTGGACAGGCCCAGTACTGGCTGACACGCCTGCGGGGCAAACAAGCCACGATTATTGAATACAAACCGCAAGGCAAGACCGCACCACAGGGAGAGACTTGAGTGAAGTCGGCAGTTATTGGTACCGGTGAAATCTCCGCAGAACATTTGAAGTTTCTAGCGGCCTGCACAGATACTCATCTGGTCGGGGTGTGCGACTTGTCGCGTATGGCGGCCGAGTACGCAGCGGAGACATACGGAGCGGACAAGTCTTACACCGATTACCAGAAGATGCTGGATGAAGCCAAACCGGACGTGGTGCATGTTTTGACTCCACCCCAGACCCATGTTCCCCTCGCGAAAGATTGCCTGGACGCCGGGGCACATGTCATCTGTGAGAAACCAATCGCGCTGAGTCACGACGCATTCTTGAATCTGTACCAATACGCGGAGCAGCGAAACAGGCGTCTGATCGAAGATCATAATTACCGATTCAACCGTCCTGTACTGACGGCCGAAAAGCTTGTGCAAGACGGAGTCTTGGGCGAGGTCATGGAAGTTGATGTAAGGATGTCATTACGTATCCGCGATGGTGGCCGGTTTGCCGACCGAAACCTTCCCAACCCAGCCCACCAGCTTCCAGCCGGCGTCATTCACGACTTCATTACGCACCTGACATACCTAACCCTGCTGTTTTTCCCCGATCCCGACAAAATACGTGCGGCATGGTCCAACCATGCCAATGATGACCTGTTCAAGTATGACGATCTGGATGTGATCTTGATCGCGAAAGACAAGCACGCCCGCATACGTTTCAGTTGCCGAACCGGGCCGGACTGTTTTGCAATACATCTCAGGGGTACGCGGGCCGAGGTACAGACCGATCTGTTCCACCCTTATCTCCGCCTGATCCGACCTAGAATCGGGGGAGATAAACTGTCACCCGTAGTCAATCAACTGGCAAACGGCTTGAATTTAATGGCTTCCTCGATCAGCACATTCCGCAATAAGCTGATGCAACGCACCCCCTATGAAGGACTGCATACGTTCCTGAAACGGACTTACGCGGCACTGTCACAGGATGCTGACCCCCCGGTGACTTTTCAGGATATGGATCGTACCAGCCGACTGATCGACCGCATGCTGGCGGAGGAGAACCGCATATGAAGTTGCTGATCACTGGAGCCAGCGGATTTCTCGGTCGCCACCTTGTTTCGCAGGCGGTTCAACGGGGCCATCATGTCCGCGCGCAGGTCCGACCCGCCTCCAATATAGACGGACTGAATTGGGACAACCACCGTCAAGTGGAAACCATCCGGATCGACCTTCGTCAGAAATCCGGCCTGGAAGACCTGGTGCAGGATTGTGACGCCGTCATCAGCAATGCCGCTTGCAAAGCTGGAGACTTCTACACCCAGTTCGCCGGCACGGTGATTACAACGGAAAATCTCCTTCAAGCGATGGCGGCCTGTCACATCACACGGCTCGTTTCCGTCAGCACCTTCAGCGTGTACGACTTCATGAAGCTCCGTGATGGTGCCTTGCTTGATGAGTCCGCCCCATTGGATGACGATCCGATTGATCGGGACGAATACGCACAAACCAAACTGATTCAGGAACGTCTGGCATGGAGGTTTGCCAAGGAACATGGGGGGAGAGTCACCGTTGTCAGGCCGGGCGTCGTTTACGGCAAGGACAATACCTGGACCGCACGCATCGGCATGGAATTGGGCACTAACCGCTGCCTGCTGGTGGGCGGACGAACCTGTCTGCCTCTGACCTACGTCGAAAACTGTGCCAATGCAATTGTGATGACAGCGGAGAACGACAATACCATCGGCGAAGTCTACAACATTGTGGACGATGACCTGCCCACCCACCGCCAGTATGTCCGCGCATTAAATAAACACCGCAGCCCCAAGATGAAGACGGTCCCACTGCCTTGGCTGGTTATGCGGATGTTGGCGTCAACCGCCATGGGCGTGAACACACTTTTCCTCAAACGCCAAGCCAAGATCCCCTCGATTCTCCGCCCCGCCGCGTTACATGCGCGATGCAAGCCGAACCGGTATACGAACACGAAGATCAAGGATGCGACCGGCTGGTCGCCGACTTATACCCTCGAGCAGGCTTTGTCCCGTAGCTTTGACGGGATTGAACACGCCTCGCTCAGTGCACCTTCGGATCAACAATCGGCAGAATCCAACACCGACCAGGAAGCAAGTACATGCGTATAGCCTACCTGACCGGTCAGTATCCGAGAGCCACAGACACGTTTATTCAACGTGAGGTAGCCGCCTTGCGTGAGGCAGGCGTTCATGTCCAGACATTCTCAATCCGCCGACCACCCGATTCGGAAATCGTCGGCCCCGAACAACGCGAAGAACGTGAACGCACCTGTTATGTGATTCCTACCACGCTGCTTACGCTGGTATCCGTCGGCGCCAGGCTTAAGTTCGGACATCCCATCCGCTACCTGCGTGGCATGAAACTAGCATGGCAGACACGCCAGCCCGGCTTACGCGGACTGTTCTATGCTCTTTTCTATTTTCTTGAGGCGGGGATTATCGCAGATCGGATGCGCCGAGATAATCTGACACATCTGCATAACCATTTCGGAGACTCGAGTTGTACGGTGGCCATGCTCGCGGCCGAATTGGGAGGGTTTACCTTCAGCTTTAGCCTGCACGGCCCGGGGATCTTCTTCGAACCGTATCACTGGCGACTGGACGAAAAGCTGGAACGGGCTTTGTTTGCCTGTACGATCAGTCACTTCTGCCGAAGCCAGGCAATGATCTTCTGTCCCACGAACAAATGGGATCGACTACACATTGTTCATTGTGGTGTCACGCCGGACCAATTCAAGACCGTCGAACATCAAGGCCAAGGTCTGCGATTGCTGACTGTCGGACGATTGGCTTCAGTCAAGGGGATCCCCGTGTTGCTTCAAGCCGTCAAGTCACTGGCCAATGATTTCCCTGATCTCGGGTTGACGATTGTCGGTGACGGGCCTGAACGCCCCGCTTTTGAACGGATGACCCACGAACTCGGCATATCCGCTCATGTCAGGTTTACTGGCTACCAGAATCAGCAACAGGTGCGAGAACATCTGCAACAGCACGACATTTTCGTTTTGCCAAGCTTTGCAGAGGGTGTCCCCGTGGTGCTGATGGAAGCGATGGCCTCGGGCCTGCCGGTGGTAACAACGCGAATTGCCGGCATACCTGAACTGGTTGAAGACGGCGTTCATGGCCGACTGGTCCCACCGGGCGATCCCGCCAGCCTGGCAGATGCCATCCGAGACCTGATCCATGACCCGGCCAAACGCCAACACTACGGCCAGGCGGGCCGACACAAAGTGGCATGCGAATACAACATTCAAAAAGAATCCGCCTGGCTCCGCCTTGTGATGACCTCGGCACTCGAAGGCCGAATCGAACCGATAAGACCAGACCATGACTGACTTCGACTTCCTCATACGGGTCTTGCTATGGATGATGGCTCTGTCAGTCAGCATCCCCTTATGTGTACTGGTCGCCGAGTGCCTGGTTGGGTTGATACCGGTTTCTCTGACTGGAAACAAGAAAGACACGACCGCCCCCCCTTCATTGGTGGTTCTCATACCCGCACACAATGAAGAGGATGTCATCGGTACCACGCTCAATTCTCTGTTGTCAGCCTTGCCGGACTCAGGCCGTATCGTTGTCGTCGCGGACAATTGCACCGATAAGACTGCCGAGGTGGCACGATCCCATGGCGTTGATGTGATTGAACGACATGACACAAACAACCGTGGGAAAGGTTTCGCACTCGCCGCGGGCCTTGACCACCTGAATCATTCCCCCCCCGAAGTGGTGATCATTGTTGATGCGGACTGTACGGTGTCAGATAACGCCTTGACGGAACTCGCGGTCACAGCCCGTAACATGAACAGGCCGACGCAAGGGGTATACCTGATGTCGCCTCCCGACACGGGTGACGCCAAAGGCGTGGTTTCGGCATTCGCGTTTATGATCAAGAATCTGGCCCGGCCGCGCGGCCTGGCGACGCTTGGTCTTCCCGTTCCGCTGACCGGGTCCGGCATGGCGTTTCCTCACACCCAGATCACCACGATGAATCTGGCCACGGGTAATATCGTCGAAGACCTGGCGCTGGGGCTGGCATGTGTCGAACGAGGATATGGGCCGGTACTTTGCGACTCGGTTCGTATTCACGCCATGCTGCCGTCCTATGACACGGACGCTGCCGCAACCCAGCGCACCCGGTGGGAACACGGCTACCTTGCAACTCTGTTTTCGGTGGCGCCGAAACTGCTGATTCGTGGATTGACCGGATTCAAACCCGCCCTGATCGCCACGGCGATCGACCTTGCGGTTCCACCGCTGTCGCTGCTGGTTCTGCTGGCCTGCTGCGTGTGGCTGATCCTCATCCCTATCGGACTTATGGCAGGCAGTCTTGCACCGGCATGGTTTCTGGGTCTGACGCTGGTGATCGCGGGCTCCGTTCTGTTGCTATGCTGGGCCCGATACGGTCGCGGCTACCTGCCTCTGAGATCGTTTCTGTCGATTCCGGGATATATCCTGTGGAAACTGCCGATCTATGCAAGGTTTCTCGTCAAGCGGGAAAGCAACTGGATCCGTACCGAGCGTAACGCCAGCCACGCCGGTACGGCCGGACAATCGAAAACACGCCCCCATGACGGGGCTTCTTACTAGACTGGATATAGACTTGGCCGCACCAGCCAGCAGGCCGCCGCTGGGGACAAATGATGATCAAGCAGCAACCGAGTCAGACTGACAGCCCGATCGACGTTTCAATTGTCGTTCCGCTTTATAACGAAGAGGACAACGTCCAACCTTTATACCGTGAAATAGCCGAGATGATGGATGCCCAGCCCTTACGGTATGAGGTCATTTTCATCAACGACGGGAGCCGGGACAGAACCGTCGAACGGCTGCGCGAAGTGGCGGGTAATGACCCGCGGGTCACCCTGCTGGATTTCACCAAGAATTTCGGCCAGACCGCTTCAACCGCGGCGGGCATCGATCACGCTCGCGGCAAGGTCATCGTTCCGATGGACGGCGACCTGCAGAACGATCCCCGAGACATCCCATCCTTGGTGGCGAAACTGGATGAAGGGGAAGGCTGGGATATCGTCAGCGGTTGGCGCAAAAACCGACAGGATAAACTGATGAGCCGCCGATTGCCGTCGATCCTCGCCAATCGACTGATCAAGAAACTGACCTGGACAACGGAGATCCACGACTTCGGTTGTTCGATGAAAGCCTATCGCCGAGAGGTACTGGAAGATGTTCGACTCTACGGCGAAATGCACCGGTTCCTCCCGGCGATATGTAAATGGCGCGGAGCACGCATCACCGAACAGGTCGTCAACCACCGCCCACGGACCGCGGGTGAGAGCAAGTACGGCCTGAAACGAACCTTCAAGGTGCTGCTGGACCTCTTGACGGTCAAGTTCC
>CAZJCN010000112.1:0-8635 GCA_964544195.1 uncultured Phycisphaeraceae bacterium
GCGCAGGCTCTGATCGACATGCAGTATCTGCCGCAGATGTTCAGTGCTTACCTTCAAAACATGAACGCGTTTGAACAGGCTGGGGGCGACCTGATGCTGGCGTTCAACTACGTCGACCGTCCGGGCAACCACGGCGCCTGGGGCCACCTCGAACAACAGGACTCAACTCTTAATCATGCCCAGAAGTTCCGGGCTCTTCTCTACTACATCAAAGATCAATGAGCGGTGTTGTTCCCCGATCGCAGCGCAGCTCGTTGAAATCCGGGCAACCGACCTCTGACGAAACACGCGATCAGACACACACATGGCCAGGCACTTTTTCTGGCTGCTGTTGATTACGCGCGATAAGCCAAAAGACATCATTGAAACAACCCCGTGTCATGATCAAACGATGTCGGGTATCAATGTTACATACCACCGATCATTTCTTTACCCTTGATTGTTAAAACAATTGCACCATACGGAAACATCGTTTCTTCTGCTGAAACAACAGAAACCGTTGCATGCCTGCGTATTCGCATTGTTTATGCCATGACATTGCGACTATGTATTATTAAAAACTAGGTGCTCGTGAATGCTGGTAACGGAATAAGAAACTGATTAGTATTGGGCGAGTTTCAGATTATTAACAAGTCTCTGCTTCGGGAGCTTAGTTTGAACACGCCATCCGCTACATCCGCAGTCAGGTCACGCATCCCCCTGTCTGAAAAGATCGCGTTCGGGACCGGCATGCTGGGGAACCAGATGTTCCCGGCTGCGCTGGGCATCTTCATGGTGGTATTGGTGCAGGACCTGAACATGAGCCCGGTATTGTGGGGCATCCTGTTCTTTCTGCCACGGTTGTCGGATGCGTTGACGGACCCGATCATGGGTTACATCTCGGACAACACCCGGTCGCGTTGGGGCCGAAGGCGTCCTTACGTTTTTATCGGCGCGATCATCGCCGGCGTGTCTTACATGCTGATGTGGCAACTCGACAAGAACAACAGCGAACTGTTCAACTTTACCTACTTCCTGTTGATGTCCTTCGTGTTTTATCTGGGACTGACGATCTTCGCCACGCCGTACGTCGCGATGGGATACGAGATGAGCGACGATTTTCATGAGCGTACACGCCTCATGGCGGTGGCGCAGTGGATCGGGCAGTGGGCGTGGGTGATTGTGCCGTGGTTCTGGGTGATCCTTTACGACCCGCGGATATATCCGGACGCGGTTCACGGGGCGCGGAACCTGGCGATCTGGGTCGGCGCCGGGTGTCTGCTCATGGCGATGGTCCCGGCGATTTTCTGCAAGACCCGCCCGGTGGACCCGAGTACACAGGATGAGCTTTCACTGCGGAAACTGGGCGCCAGTGTGATGGGGCTGGTCCGGGGCTTTATCACGACTTTCAAGTGCGGGCCGTTTGTGCGTATCTGCGCCGCGACGTTCTTTGTGTTCAACGCGTTCAACACGGTGGCGGGTTTCTCGTTTTTCATCATCGTGCATTACATGTTCCACGGCGTGACCGGGCCGGAGGGAGCGAGCACCTGGCCGACGTGGTTCGGCACCGTCAGCGCCCTGACGACCTGCTTCCTGGCGATCCCGATCGTGACGTGGCTGTCGGAGAAGTTCGGCAAGAAGAATGCGTTCGTGATCTCGCAATCGATCTCCATCCTGGGTTACATCAGCTTCTGGTGGTGCTTTAACCCGAACAATCCCTGGCTGCTGTTTCTACCGTTGCCGTTGTTCTCGTTCGGGATCGGGAGCCTGTTCACGCTCATGATGTCGATGACCGCCGACGTCTGTGACCTGGATGAGCTGAACACCGGCGCTCGTCGTGAGGGCGTGTTCGGCGCGGTCTACTGGTGGATGGTGAAGTTCGGCTTCGCGATCGCGGGGTTGGGTGGTGGGCTGATCATGGCGCTGGTCGGATTTGACCAGTCGGCTGCGCAGCAGACACCCGAGGCGCTGACCGGGCTTCGGCTGGCGTACATCCTGGTGCCGGTCATGGGCACGCTGATCGCAATTCTGGTCATGCTTGGTTACGACCTGACCGAAGAACGCAGCCGTGAGATTCGTCGGCAGATTGCCGAGCGTAAAGCACCGGCCGGTGACATCCCGAAAGCCACACCCTCCGCAGAACCTGACACACCAGACACCACCGAGGGGTTCGGCGACCTCGCTCCCGAGCAGGTCTGAATCAACGTTGGTTGCGAATCGCTCAGGTCGTCCCGGTGAGCAGGATATCACTGCCCATCCGGCGTGAAACCTCGTCAAACTTGGATCTCACCGCGTCGGCCAGGTCGATCCCCAAGCGGTGTGACAACAGGTCCGCGTAGATCACTACATCTGCGATCTCCTTCCCGACTTCATGCAGGTCGATCTCGTCGCCGCGTTGGATCTTCTTGGTCATGTTGCAGATGGAATTGGTCCGAACCAACAGAGGCAGCAGGAGCTCCAACAACTCCCCCGCCTCCCCGGCCATGGCGTTGGACCAGTCCGCGGGTGTCCAGTTCCGGCACGTCTCGAACGCCTGCTCGCATCGCTTGACGTTGGCATCACGCAACCGTTGAAAACCGAGTTCCTGATTGCTCATCGTGTGTGCTCCGTGGATATAGAGAATCACCGAGATTATCTGAAATCCCGGTGGGATACACGAATCAAAAATAAAAACCCACACCCCGGAGGGTGTGGGTGGGTGCATGAATCAATTCACACGGACTATCAGGCCTTGAGCCTCTGTTCGAGGGCGTCCAGTTGATCGGCCAACGCCTTGGGCAGCTTGTCGCCGAACTTGGCGTAGTGCTCGCGCATCGCGGGGATGACTTCGAGCCATTCCTTGTTGTCGACCGAGAGCAGTTCCCGGATATCCTCGGCCGGGATGTTCAGGCCCGACAGGTCGAGGCTGTCCGGCGTGGGCAGGTTGCCGATGGCGGTCTCGGTGACTTCGCCCTTGCCGTCGCAGCGTTCACAGACCCACTTGAGGATCCGGCTGTTTTCGCCGTAACCGGGCCACAGCCACTTGCCGTCTTTGCTCTTGCGGAACCAGTTGACGTAGAAGATCTTGGGCATCTTCACGCCGGGCTTGGCGCCGAGGTTCAGCCAGTGCTGCCAGTAGTCGGCCATGTTGTAGCCGCAGAACGGGAGCATGGCCATGGGGTCGAATCGGAGTTGTCCGAGTCCCCCGGCTGCGGCGGCGGTTTTTTCACTGGCCATCGTCGAGCCCAGGAACGTGCCATGCACCCAGTCGAACGCTTCGAGCGCCAAGGGTTGAGTTGTCGCACGTCGGCCACCGAAGAGGATCGCGTCGATCGGGACACCGGCCGGGTCCTCCCAGTTGGGCGCAATGACCGGGCACTGTTTCGCTGGGGCGGTGAAGCGGGCATTGGGATGGGCCGCCTTGGTGCCCTTGTCGGGGGTCCAGTCTTCGCCATGCCAGTCGATCAGGTGATCGGGGATGGGGCCGTCGATCTCTTCCCACCACACGTCGCCGTCGTCGGTCAATGCAACGTTGGTGAAGATGGCGTTTTCTTTGAGCGACTCCATCGCGTTGGGGTTGGTTTTATAGTTGGTTCCCGGCGCGACGCCGAAGAACCCGGCCTCTGGGTTGATCGCATAGAGTCGGCCGTCCTCACCGAACTTCATCCAGGCGATATCGTCGCCGACACACTCGACTTTCCAGCCGGGGAGTGTGGGGTTCATCATCGCCAGGTTGGTTTTTCCGCAAGCTGATGGGAAAGCGCCGGCGATGTACTTGACGTCGCCCTCGGGGCTGGTGAGCTTGAGGATGAGCATGTGCTCAGCCATCCAACCCTGCTCGCGGGCCATAACCGAGGCGATCCGCAAAGCGAAGCACTTTTTACCCAGCAACGCGTTGCCGCCGTAGCCCGAACCGAAGCTCCAGATCTCTTTCGTTTCGGGGAAGTGGGTGATGTATTTGTTGTCCGCGTTGCAGGGCCAGGCCACGTCTTTCTGCCCGGGCTTGAGCGGGGCGCCGACGCTGTGGACACAGGGCACAAACTCGCCGTCGTCACCCAGCACGTCCAGCACCTTCTGCCCGACGCGGGTCATGATGTGCATGTTGGCAACGACGTACGGGCTGTCGCTGATCTCGACCCCGATGTGCGCGATCGGTGAACCGACCGGCCCCATCGAGTAGGGGATGACATACATCGTTCGGCCCTGCATGCAGCCGTCAAACAACTGCTTAAGAATGGCACGCATCTCATCGGGAGCCTTCCAGTTATTGGTCGGCCCGGCGTCTTCCTCCTTCTCACAGCAGATGAACGTGCGGTCTTCGACACGCGCCACGTCGGCGGGATCGGACCAGACTAGGATGCTGTTGGGCTTTTTCTCCGGATTCAGCCAACGGGCCGTCCCCGATTCGACCAGGCGATCCAGCATGGCCTGGTATTCCTCCGGCGAGCCGTCACACCAGTACACGCTCTCCGGCTTGCACAGGCTGGCGATCTGATCCACCCAGTCCAGCAGCTTCTGGTTGCCGGTCCGGACGGTCCCTGTCGGTTGGGTGACCCGGGTCATCATTTGGCTCCTTAAAAACAGGTTATCGGGGGGTTTCACGGTACGGGCGGTGCCTGTGGATACAAGGCCTTTTTGCCCGATGACCCCATTATAACAGTTATCGCCCACATAACAAAACCTAAGTGTCTTTTTTTCTGGATTTCTCTGATTACGTTGCGATTATCGCCCGTTAAACTGCCATAATCCGACCAATCATGCAACGAGAAAAAGACATGACCGACCAAAAGTGGCTCGATATCGGCCCTGTCACAGGATTTAGGGCAAATGATCAACAGTGTCTCAACGTCGGTCGTCTGTCGCTGGTGTTACTGCGTGTTGATGGACACTGGTACGCAATCGAAAACCGATGTCCCCATGCCGGGCTGCCGCTCGGGGATGGTGAACGCCGGGGCATGACATTGACGTGTCCCTATCATGGGTACACCTACCACATCGGGACGGGTCGCAATATCGACTTTCCCGATGTGGAGCCGCCTGTCCGGACGTTTCCTGTTCAGGTTGTAGAAGGCCGGCTGCAGGTCCGCGTTCCGTCAGATATTCACCCCAAGGATCAACCGTAACGATGAATCCATCTTCCATTCTTGAACAGATCGACTCGACACAGGACGACGCGATCGCGCGTCTGAAAGACCTCCTGACCATCCCGAGCATCAGCACCGACCCGGCGTACCGATCCCATGTTCAAGACGCTGCTCGATGGGTGGCGGACCACTTGCACGAAAGCGGTCTGAATGCTGAGGTCTGTCCTACGGCGGGACACCCGGTGGTGCTGGCACGCACCACGGACGACGACGCGCAAAATCCGGCGGCGCCACGCGTGCTTTTCTATGGCCACTACGATGTGCAACCACCTGACCCGGTCGAAAAATGGACCACCCCACCGTTTCAGCCGGACGTCCGTGACGGCAAGCTGTATGCCCGCGGCGCATCGGATGACAAAGGACAGGTGATGTGTTTCCTTGAAGCCCTGCGCGCGTATAAGCTGGCCGGGGTCAAACTCCCCTGCCACGTCACCGTGATGATCGAAGGCGAAGAAGAATGTGGCAGCGTCGGCCTGCCGGGATTTCTGCAGGAATACCGCGAACAATTGAAGGCGGATATCGCGGTGGTCAGTGACACGACCATGTGGGACGCGGAAACGCCCGCCATCACATACGCCCTGCGCGGGCTGGTGTATTTTGATATCAAGCTCCACGGCCCGACACGGGACCTGCACTCGGGGGTCTACGGCGGCACGCTTGCGAATCCCGCCACCATGCTCGCCCGTGTTCTGGGCAAGCTGTTCGGCGAAGACAACCGGGTCACGATCCCGGGGTTCTATGACGATGTCGCCCCACTGGATGAAGAGGAAACCCAGCGTTGGGCTGTGCTCGGGTTCAACGAGCGTGATTTCCTCGACCCGGTCGGCGCCAAGCCGTTCGGGGAAGCGGGTTACAGCACGTTGGAACGGCGCTGGGCGCGCCCGAGCTGCGATGTCAACGGGCTGTACGGCGGGTACATGGGGGAAGGCGCCAAGACCGTGATCCCCAGCTACGCCGGTGCGAAGGTCAGCTTCCGCCTGCCTGCCAACATGGACCCGGACAAAGTCGCCAAGCAGTTCACCGATTGGCTCGAAGCGCAGGACACCGGGGGCTGCCGATGGGAGATCACGCAACACGGCAAGGCGTATCCGGTCGCGGTGTCGATCGATTCGCCTTATATCGCCGCCGCCGGTCGCGCAATGGAACAGGCCAAGGGCCGTCCGCCGGTGCTGGTCCGGGACGGCGCCACGATCCCGATCATTGCGGATTTCAAACGGCTGCTCGGGCTGGACACTTTATTGCTCGGGTTCGGCTTGAACGATGACAACATCCATTCACCTGATGAATGCTTCGGCCTGGATCGTTTTCATCTGGGGTGTCGGACCCATGCCATGTTGCTGGAGCAGGTTGCCGCGATCACAACAACAGGCTGATCCATCTCTTGCTCACGACTTCGCGTAGCAGTGCGACAAGTGACCGAAAGGGAACCTGCCGCTATAATGCATAAACCGGGCAGGCGCAATGCTCGCGGTTTTATTAGGAACGCTTCTGGAACGACGTTTCCCTTAATCAGATTGAGGTATCCACAGATATGGCGGTTGTTTCCATGCCCAAAGTCAGTCTTTCGCGATCCGCGGAGACGGTGCTGGCCGAGGCCAAATCGGTCAAGTTTGTCGGCAGTGTTGAAGAGCTGCTCGAGCTGGCCGTGCCCGAGGATCAGGTCGACGAGAAAGGCTATTACACCCTTGGCTACGATGTGCCCGGCAAGGGCTTCGTGCCCGAGATGAAGGTGTGTCGGGTGCGCAACGGGATCAGCGCCAACTATCTTGAGCCGTACATGCGGCGGCGCGACCCGGACTGCATGGTCATCGCCGACGACCGCCCAACGGGCAAAGCCAAGTGGGAACAACGATTCCCCGATCGAAAATGGGAAGATGTCCGCCAGGAAACCTTCGACTGGCTGAAGACCCAGGACCTGGCCTGCTTTTTCTTCCATGTCGGGACCAAGGACAAAGGGACCGAAGCCGTCGCGATCTGCCCGGCCAACGCCGCGGTGTTCGCACTGGGGCTGGCGATGCTTCAGGGCATCATCCCGTTGGACCAGATCGACGAAAACTTCTATCACGAAGCGATCGTCTACGTCGCCCCGCCCTTCCGGCATACCCACTTCGGCGGGAAACAGGTCGTGGTTCACAACCGGCGCGAACCGCTGCACGAACTGTTCAGCTACAACCTCTACCCCGGCCCGAGCGCCAAGAAGGGGATCTACGGCGTACTGCTGACCCGCGGCGAGCAGGAAGGCTGGATCACCGCCCACTGCTCGACGGTTCAGGTCGTCACGCCTTACGACAACGTCTGCACCATTATGCACGAGGGCGCGTCCGGCGGCGGCAAGAGCGAGATGCTTGAGCAGATGCACCGAGAGCCGGACGGCCGATTGCGGCTGGGAACCAACCTGGTCAACGGCGAGTCACGCCACCTGGCACTGCCCCGCGGCTGCGACCTGCACCCGGTAACCGATGACATGGCGCTGTGCCATCCGGATTACCAGAAGCCCGACGTGCATAAGCTGACCCTGTTCGATGCCGAAAACGCCTGGTTCCTGCGCATCAATCACATCACCAAATACGGCACGGACCCGCACCTGGAGGCGTTGACAATCAGCCCGCCTTCGCCGTTGCTGTTCCTGAATGTGGATGCCGTGCCGGATTCCACAGCATTGATCTGGGAACACATCCAGGACGAGCCGGGCAAGCCTTGTCCAAACCCGCGTCTGGTTTTGCTGCGAAAAGATTATCCCAATATCGTCAATCATCCGGTCACGGTGGACGTGCGCAGCTTCGGGGTCCGCACCCCACCCTGCACCCGTGAAAAACCCAGCTACGGCATTCTCGGCATGCTCAACATCCTCCCGCCGAGCCTCGCATGGCTGTGGCGTCTGGTCGCCCCGCGTGGGCATGCCAACCCCTCCATTGTTGACACGGAAGGGATGACCAGCGAGGGCGTCGGCAGCTACTGGCCGTTCGCCACCGGTCGGGCGGTTGATCAGGCCAACCTGCTGCTGGATCAGATTTCGCAGACCACCGAGACGCTGTTTGTCCTGATCCCGAACCAGCACATCGGCTGCTGGGAGACCGGGTTTGCGCCGCAGTGGGTGGTCCGTGAATACCTTGCCCGTCGAGGGTCCGCGAAGTTCACCCCCGAGAAGATCTCTCCCGCGCGTTGCCCCCTGCTCGGATACGCCCCGAACAGCATGCTGGTGGAAGGCACGGAGATCAGCCGGTGGTTCCTGCGGGTTGAAACCCAGCCGGAGGTCGGCGAGGAAGGTTACGACGCGGGCGCCAAGATCCTGTCTGGCTTTTTCGAAAGCCAGCTCAGGCCGTTCCTCGAAGAAGAGGACCTCAACCCGCTGGGCAAGAAAATCATCGAGGCCTGCCTCGACGGCGCCGACGTGGCGGCATACGAGTCGTTCACTCGCTGATAAAGTCGCACCGGACACACCCCCGCTCACCTTGCCGAACAGGCAGGGTGACGGGTCATGCGCCGAACAGGTTCGCCTGCACGAACATCCCCTGCTGCTCGAAGTATTGCAA
>CAZJCN010000113.1:0-8586 GCA_964544195.1 uncultured Phycisphaeraceae bacterium
GTGGCTCGGCCGATCAGCGCGACGTAGATCAACACCCCAAGTAATACCACCCCGCCTTGCCACACCATCAGCAGGTCCTGCAGGGAGATATTGTTCTGCATGGTGTGTTGTGACAACAGGTCCAGTTGCATGATGAAAATCATCGCACCGATATTGACCGTCACCACGACCGCCCAGACGACCGCGAATCCGCTTTGATAACACGCGGCTCGGATCGCGGCCGGCATCAGGTTCCGGTCGGTGCGGTATCCTTCGATCGCTCCAGCCAGAAGCGCGCCAAAGCTCGCAACTAGAACCGTGACCGCGACCATCATCAAACCGAACACGCATCCGCCTATGAACGTTGAGGCCAGCACTTCTTCAACATCGATGGAACTGCCCGGATATGTCAATCTCTCGGTGTATTCGACAACCAGATAAAAGCCCGCACTGGCGAGGGGGGCCAACGTCATCAGCCCGGTGAGGGTCAGTGTCAGACATCGGCGGTAGGCCGGATCGGGTGTCAGGGCGTGCAGTTGGCCGCCGAGGTCTTTGGGGCGACGTATTGCACGCCAGGTCTGTCCCAACCACCAGAGAAGTCCACCCGGCAGCCCCATGCCGGGGCGCAGGTTCGGATCGACCGATGCCCGGACCGGTTCTCCGCATTCGGGGCAGGTCTGGTCACGCGATAATCCGGCCAAGGCGTAACCGCAGCGGCGACACCTCGCCGGCCAACGCGACATCGGCGGGGACGGGTTTACTGACAGCCCCGCCAACACCACACGAAGCCACCAGAGACATCCGGCCGCGATGCCGACGCTGGTGAAAATAGTCTGCATTAGATAGACATCAACCGATGACGAAGAATAACCAAAGCGATAGTGATAACGAACCACCCGTTCCAAACCAATCAGAACGGCCCCGACGAACAGGATGACTGTCGCGGCATGAGGGGTGATCAGCCATAATCGACGGAGCGCCCGTCGGTAACTCAACCCGAGCTTTTCGTCACGAGCTGACCACGGCATCAGCAGGATCGCCAGAGTCGACCACCCGCCTTCAATCAGGATCGCGAGAAACAGAATGACACCCCAGAACCCCGGGTGACGCATCGCCTCCACGATGTTTTCAAGCAGTAGCAACAGCTCCGCAAGAACCTCGACTGGCCCGGCATGCTGATCGGCCTCGGACCAGGCCAGAAGCAGCATCCATACCGCGATAAACATCCACACGCCGACGACATGAACCAGCCAAGCCTGCCACCCGGGCAACGCATCGCCCTCACGGGCTGCGCGAACTGGCTGTAGAAAGCTCAGCAGGACAGACTTGATCGGATCGGCCTGCAGCCTGGACGTGTAAGCGTGTTTCATGCTGAGATCCCGAAAACGATAGGGATAATCTACACCTTACCAGAAAACACTGGCATTCCTTGGCTTTTCGGTGTCCGTCGGTTCTGCTAATCTTGGCCGACTTGTCCAGATGGCACCCCGGTTGACCCGGAAGGAGACGGTTCTGATGTCCGAGCGTCTTGAAATAACCCGTCGCGCTGCTGCGGGCCTGCGTAAGCTGAGCGAGTCGGCCGCCTCGACCCCCGTGCTGGTCGGCTTTGACGGGTTCGTCGATTCGATCATTCACGTGGTCGACAAGCGTACGAGTGTGGATGCGTATGACCCGATCCCGACAATCGATCGTTTCGGACAGAAGATCGTGGCCGCCGCCGGGCAGAGCGCCAATTTCGAGCTGGTCACCACGCTGGAGAAGCTCGGGGGCAACGGGCCGATCATGGCCAACGCGCTGGCCTCCGCCGGCTTGGACGTGACCTACATCGGTGCGTTGGGCTACCCGGAGCTGCACCCGGTCTTTGCGGACTTCGCCAAGCGCGCCCGAGTCCATTCGGTCGCCAATCCCGGGTACACCGACGCACTCGAGTTTACGGATGGCAAGCTGATGCTTGGGAAATACCAGCACTTGGCCGCCATGGACTACAACGCCATCCAGAACGTTCTGGGCGATGAAGCATTTGATCAGACGATCCGTCGCAGCCGACTGATCGGGATGGTGAATTGGACGATGCTCACACAGATGGAATCGATCTGGCACCGGATGCTGGAGGTGTCACTGAACGGGGTGGGCGACCGCCCTCTGATCTTCATCGACCTGGCGGACCCGGCCAAGCGAACCCGCGAAGACATCGCCCGGGCCTTGGGGACGATATCGCGCATGGATAGCAAGGCTGACGTGATCCTTGGGATGAACCTCAGTGAATCGTGCCAGGTCGCGGAGGTGTTGGGGGTGACGGTGCAGGGCGATCCGGAAGCCGCGATCGAATCGACCTGTCTGTCTTTGCGTGAGAAGATGGATATCTACGGCGTGGTGATCCACCCGCGTAAATCGGCCGCGGCGGCGGTGCGGACCGGGGACGGGGTGGCGTCCGGCCGATTCATCGGCCCGTTTACCAGCAAGCCCAAGCTCTCGACCGGTGCGGGTGACAACTTCAATGCAGGATTCTGCCTCGGTCAGCTTGCCGGGCTGGGCGTGTTGGAAAGCGTCTGCTGTGGCACACATACCTCCGGGTTCTATGTCCGCAATGCGTACAGTCCAAGCCTGACCGACCTCGCGGCTTTCCTGGACGATCCGCCCCCGGCTGAGGATTAACCCCTGTGCTATCTGGGTGTTGGCCGGATCAGAACCATCCGGATGATACCGACAGGTAATAAACCACCAGTTCAATGCTCCGTGTGAGCAGTTAGTTCCACTCGCGGGCATGTTATGATGTTTGGAGTCAAGGAGGACACTCCTCACCATGAGCACGGCCCCTACGCAACCGACCAGCCGAAGACGACAGCCGTTCGAGACCCGGCAGGTGGACGTATCGAAACTGTTCGACAAGCTCCCACCGCACGCGATTGAGGCCGAGTGCGCGTTGCTCGGTTCGATGATTCTGGATTGGCGGGTCTGCGGCGAAGTCATCCAGATCCTCAAGGGCCCGGAAGACCTTTATAAGCCGGCTCATGCCGCGATCTATGAAACGCTGGTTGAGCTGTACGATCAGGTCCAGTCCATTGATATGGTCCAGCTCAAGCAGCGACTGGAGGACAAGGGGCAGCTCGATCAGGTCGGCGGCATCGAGTATCTCATCGAGCTGGCAGAGTCAGTGCCTTCGGCGACGAGCGCCGCGTACTACGCGAACATCGTGCGTGAGAAGGCGGCGTTGCGGAAGCTGATCGACTCGGCCGGGCGCATTCTCTATGACTGCTACAACTCGTCCGAGCCGGTCGGAGAGCTGCTGGATAAAGCCGAACGGGCGATCTTCGAGATCGCGGAGAGCAAAACCGCCACCGATGCCGCGGAACTCGGGGAGCTGTTGCAGGAGACCTACGACCTGCTTCAGAGCGAAGACGGGATGCGCACCGGGCTGGAGACCGGGTTCATCGAGCTGGACGAGATGACCAACGGCCTGCAGCCGGGCGAGATGATCATCGTGGCGGCCAGGCCGTCGATGGGGAAGACGGCGTTTGCGCTCAATATCGCCGAGCACATCGCCGCGACCACCCGGCAACCCTGTGCCATCTTCAGTCTCGAAATGTCACGGCAACAACTCGCCCAGCGTCTGCTCTGCTCCCGCTCCGGGGTCGATTCCCACAAGCTCCGACGGAACATGTTGAATCAGGACGATTTCGCGAAGCTGGCGTTGACGGTGGGCGAGCTGAGCGAAGCGCCGTTGTTCATTGATGACACGCCGGGGCTGACCTTGCTCAGCCTGCGTGCCAAGGCCCGTCGCTTGGCGGCGCGGCATGACATCAAAGCTGTGTTCATCGACTACCTGCAGCTGATGAGTGCCCCCGGTGCGGAGAGCCGACAGCAAGAGGTGTCGAACCTTAGCCGTGGGATCAAGGCCTTGGCACGTGAATTGAGCGTGCCGGTGATCTGTCTGAGCCAGCTCAACCGTGCCGCCGAGCAACGCGAGGGGCACCGGCCCCGCATGAGCGACCTGCGCGAGTCCGGCAGTATCGAGCAGGACGCCGACGTGGTCATGATGTTGCACCGGGAGGATTACTACCACCGTGGAGACGAGGATTACGAGGATACCAACACGGCCGAAGTCATCCTCGCCAAGCAGCGTAACGGCCCCACCGGCACCGTGAAGCTGCACTTCCACGGCCCGACGACCCGGTTCCACAACCTGGCCCTGCAGTCCGGTGGGTTCTGACCCAAACCCCGGGGAGAAACACTGCACGCATTTCGTTACACTCTCGGCTTCAACGACCGAGATGGAGAATCCCAACATGTCCTATGACAATGAGCTGAAAGCCGCGATCGCTGCAGTGCGTCTTGCATCAACGGTGACACAGGCGGTACAGAAAAATCTTGTTACCGAAGACACGCTGCAGAAAAAGGACCGTAGCCCGGTGACGGTGGCGGATTTCGCCAGCCAGGCGGTGATCTGCAAGGCCCTGATGGATACCTTCCCTAACGACCCGGTGGTCGGGGAGGAGGACGCCCATGAACTTCGTGAACCCGGCAACACCGCTCTGCTCGATTCTGTGGTCAGCCACGTCAGCAAGGCCAAAGGGCACGGGTCGGCCGACGAGGTGCTTGGATGGATCGATCGTGGGGGGGCCACGCCGCCTGCCGACGGATCAATGAAACGCTATTGGACGCTGGACCCGATCGATGGGACCAAGGGATTTCTGCGTGCGGAACAATATGCGATCGCGCTGGCTCTGATCGAAAATGGACGCGTAGTGTTGGGCGTGTTGGGTTGCCCGAATCTTCCGTGTGCAACGACAGGTGAGCAGGGCGTGCTACTGGTAGCGGTTCGAGGCCAAGGAGCATCGGCCATGCCGTTGAACAGCGCCACCGTCGAGGGTGAAACGATCCGCGTCAGCGACATCACCGACCCCGCCCGCGCCCGGTTCTGCGAGTCGGTCGAGTCCGGGCACAGCAATCAGGGGGATTCCGCAAAGATCGCGCAGATGCTCGGGATCAGCGCCGAGCCGGTCCGGATGGACAGCCAGGCGAAGTACGCCGCCGTCGCTCGCGGGGATGCGTCAATCTACCTGCGTTTGCCGACCAGCAAAGAGTACCGCGAAAAGATCTGGGACCACGCGGCCGGGTCGATCGTGGTTGAAGAAGCGGGGGGGACGGTGACGGACGCGTTCGGCAAGCCTTTGGATTTCACCCACGGCCGAAAGCTCGAACAAAACCGGGGCATCATCGCCACCAATGGCCCGATTCACGCGAAGGTTGTCGAAGCGGTCGGACAGGTGATCGAATAAACATCGTCACAGCGACTGGTCACCCCAACAGCGTGTAATCCGGAGATGAGCGGTCAGGCGGTGATGTCCAGCGCCTGACCTTTGTGGGGCTCCAGCGGAGCTATTGTCTGCTTCTGCATATCCACGGCCGCTTGAAGCAGGCTGACGGCGGCGTCCCCTTGTGCCTTGGCGGCGTCCAATGTCTTTTCAGCGACTTTGATACTCACCTGTTGGGCGAGTTGCACTTGGGCCAGGTTGGATGCATCGGCTGGTGAGATAGAGCTCATACGAGATTTATCGGTTGATTGTCTGGCCTGACTGAATACGTCGCTGTATGGCTGGGGTCATTATTGTTTCTACCCGTCTATATTCCACACGTGCAGGCATAAAAAAACCCCCGGCAAATGCCGGGGGCGTTCGTTCGAGGATTGAACCGGCTGTCGATTAGAACAGCACCTGGAACTGGCTGCGGACGGCCAGCTCGTCTTCGAGGCCGGTGATCAGACCCAAGCCAGTGCTGCCGGCGCTGGCGCCGAACGGGTTGGCCGTGGGCAGGTTGTCGTTCAGCCAGATCACGTCGGTGGTGAACTTGGTCTGGTGACCGTTGATGTAGACGTTCACGCCGGCGACGCAGCCGTCGAACTCGTCTTCACCGGCGATGTCGCCGTCGATGAAGAACCACTGGCCGAAGATTTCGACCTTGTCCGGCACGACGTCGATGCCGCCCTGGACCACGAAACCGGTCATGTCACGGTCCGCAGCACCGGAGGCGTCCGGATCGATCGAAGCGCCGATGTAGGCCGCGAAGGCGTTCCAGTTGGCGTTTTCGTAGGCCAGATCCACGGTGTGGGCGTGGTAGTCGCTGGTGCCGCCGTTTCGGCCGTCACCCAGTTCCAGATGATACGCACCACCGAGGATCAGGGCTTCGTCGTCACCGCTCCAGCCGGTGAAGTCCTTGCCCTGCTTCAGGTCGCCGATCAGGGCGATGTCCCCGCGGAGGGTTAGCGCCAGCTCTGCGGTGTCGGTGTTGAAGTCGCTGGTGCCGGCGTTCGAGCCGTCGCTCAGCATGAAGTTCACGACCCAGTTGTCGTCACCATAGGTCAGGCGGACACCTTCAGCCCGGTTCAGGGTGAAGAACTCGTTGGTCGGGGTCCGTTCAACAGCCAGCAGCTTGCTGGAGCTGGTCAGTTCCTCGCGGAGGAAAGGCAGTTTCATGAGACCAGCAGCAATCTGGAGGTTGTCGTTGTACTGATGGCTGACTTCCCATTCTTCCAGCATGGTGTTACCGGTGGTCCGGCTGTTAGACAGCTGCACTTTGTACTTGACCTTCGGGCTGGAGATATGGCCGAACAGCTTGACCTTGGCGCGACGGGTCTGGAACCCACCTTCATCTTCGTCGCCAGCCGGGGCCATGGCCTTATCGTCCTGGTTGTTCCAGATGTAGCGGAAATCCAACTGGCCCGCGAGGTACATGGCGAACGCACCATCGGGGCTGGCGATGAAGAAGTGCTTGCCGTCATGGCCGGCGACGGCGCCGTCGTTCAGCAGCGACGCGCGGGTGTCGGCATCGGAGAGCACTTCCATGATCAGGCCCTTGACCTCTTCAGCGCGACGCTCGTTGAGCCAGTTGTCGCCTTGGTCATTCTTGACCTGAGCCAGTTCGGCACGCAGGGCATCGATCTGAGCCTGCATGTCGGTGATCTGATCTGCCTGAGCCGGGGCCATCAGCCCGAGGCCGGCAACAGCAAACGCGGCGGTCTTCCAATTCTTTCGTAACATGGTGATTAAGCTCCGTTCCTTAAGGACTAGGAATCTCTCGAACGTATGGGTTGTATCGGGACGACATCCTCTAAATGCTGAATTTTGCTTGCCAACCAATGCGCGCGTATTCTGCGCCAGGGGACTATCGGGGTCAAACATCTGGTGGGGCAGGCTTTCTGTTGTGGAAAACTTTCGCGTCCGATAAGTCGCCGATCCGCCCGGACAGCCACCTGCGTGCCGATCGGCCCAAGGGCGACCTGCGCAATAACTGCGCCCGTCTTCGAAATCCCGTCCGGCTGACGGGCAGTGCGAAGCATCGCCTGGAAAGGTCTTATAACTATTGATTGGCATGGATTTATAGGATTCTGTCTGCTGGGTGTTTTTTTTGAAACAGCCTAGCTATGGCTGCCGATCCGGCTCGTCTGTCGAAAAAGCGTCGTCGTCCGTACCTTTATAAGAAAGGTGTGTGCCGTCATCCGGGACGGGGTCTTGATCTTCCGGTTCTGCGTCTCCGGAATGGGTGTCGGCTATGTGAGATTCGGGTGAATCTGCTTCGCGACTCGCCCGCAGGCGTGCCCGTCGTTCGGCCCGGCGTCGGGATTCCTCGTCCGGCCAGTCGTACTCGATTTCACCGGTTTCAGGATTACGCCAATCCGTCGCGTCGCTATCTGCCTCATCCGGGGTAGGGGCCAGCGGGTCGATATGATCGCTTTCAGGTCGCAGGGTCAGTCGAATCTCGCCGTCGTTTCGGTCCTGATCCACCGCCACACGACGGGTGCGCACCAGCTCAAGGACGGCCAGGAACAATCCGACCATCTCGCCGCGATTCTTTCGGCCTTCAAAGATTTTCTGGAGTGTCAACGGTCCGTCCCGCTTGAGACGGTCGGCGATGTCCTCCGCGTGCAGCGAGATGGGGGTGTCGTCATAGGTGACCTCGACCTGCGGCTTGTGGCCGATCGAATCCAGCAGTCGGCCGAACGCCTCGCACAGGTCCATGACGTTGGCGTCTTCGAGGTCGATCTCGATGGGCTGCGCTTCGGTGTCGTCTGTATCAGCTTTTGAATCTCTTGGCCGGGCGGTCGGGTGGGCCGGGAAACGTTGCGACCAAAGCCGTTGCCGGTCTTCCAGATCCATCGCCGCGTCTTTGTAGCGTTTGTAAGCCAGCAGTTGTTGGACCAGTTCGTAACGTGGGTCGGCCGGGTTTTCCAACGTGTCGGTCGGCGAATCGTCCTCATCCTGCTCGGTCACGTACGGCACGAGCATCTGGCTTTTGATCTCCAGCAGCGTGGCCGCCATGACCAGAAACTCCCCGGCCAGCTCGACGTCGATCTGCTGGATCACTTTTAAGTGGTTGAGGTATTGCTCGGTCAGCTCCGCGACGGGGATATCGTGCAGGTCGATCTCGTGGCGTTTGACCAGGTACAGCAGCAGGTCTAACGGCCCGGCGTAGGCTTCCAGCTGGACCCGGTAATCCTGGGTTGTCCCGGTCATGTGGTGTCCTCCCTGACGGGTCCGGTATGAGGCTTAGGCGTGGCCCGGGTTTGCCGACAGCCGGGTCTTGCACGATCATGAGCACTTTACGCAGGTT
>CAZJCN010000114.1:0-8577 GCA_964544195.1 uncultured Phycisphaeraceae bacterium
GGCTTTGGTCCACCCGCTGCGTCAGGTCGCCCTCGCCCTCGGCGATGTCCTTGAGGCGCTCGGTAAGACCCTTGATCGGTTGAATGACCATGAACCGCAGAAGCAGCCAAGCGATGGCGCAACTCACGACCACAATCAGTACCAGCCCGATCGAGATGAATTTCATCTGATTTACTTCGATTGTGGCCTGGGCCATGCTGTCTACGATGTGCTGCATGGCTGCTTTTGCCGATTCGGCCTGTGCGATGACGAATGGGTTGATAGATGAATTCATGGCTGTGGCGGTGGCATCAAACTCGTCCATATATTGGTTCCCCAATTCGGGGCCACCATCGATATAGGCCTGAGCCATGGTTTTGCCGGCTTCATAGTACCGATCAAAAGTAGATGCCAGTTCTTCAACCTCTTTCAGCCCTTGCTTGTTACCTGTTTTCTCGAAGTACCTTTGGAAGTCGGCCAGATGCTTCTTAAAGGATTGTGCGTGCTCTTCGGCCAATTTGAAGCCGTCGTCCAAGCCATCGGTTGCCCGTGTAGCGGAGATGTCGGACAGCCACTGCTGGACTTGAATGACATCAATTTGCATATCCTTGGCCTTGATGGCATACCCCTCGGTGATGTTCTGTTTGGTAATATTGGCTAAGCGATTGGATTCATCTATCACCGATTGGACTTTTTCGGAGAGAGTCCAGTTCCCCAGCATGGCCGAAGTCAATAACACCGCAAACACGGTCAGCAGGAGGGTCAGTTTTGCCATTAAAGTTCGTGCCATGATTTCACCTCATACATGAATCCGGACCGGGGTCCGTTCTTTCAGAAAATTACATCTACTCGCAGAGTGGCCACCGTCGCGTCATCCAGTCCGACGCCGCCGGGGTTGGTGATGTATTGCAGGTCGGGTTTGATACTGAGCCAGGGCAACAATTGAGCCTTGTAGAACAGCTCGCAGGCAATCTCGGTGTCGTCGGTGAAGCCGGCGCCGGGTTCGTCACTGAACCAGACAGAGGACACTCCGAGCCCGAACACGTCGTCGTCTCGGCCGTCGATCGGCCCGTTCCACGCCAGGCCGGCCCCGGCGTGGTGTTCGATCATGCTGACGTCTTCGTCGGCGTAGCCGTATTGGAAAAAGACGCCCACGCTCTGGGTTGACTCGGGGTTGTCCGGGTCGGCCTGCCAGAGCGTCTGGTCCAGGACAAGGTAGAACCCGCCGGTTTCTTCGTCGGTCGCGCCGTCGAAGCGGGTGAAGGTGCCGGTGTGCCACCACCCGCCGATCGCCAGTCGGCCGGGGTTGCCTTGGTGGACCCAGCGGAAGCCGGACTCAGCGATCACGAACAGGTCGGCCGGGTCGCGGAAGAATGTTCTTGGGCCACGAAGCCCGGTCGGGACGCCTTCCTGCAGCGAGCCGTCGAACACGCCGGCCCCGACATAGAGGTCGTCCGTCGGGTAAATGAACACGTTGACGCTGGTGGCGGGATCGGGGTAGGTGGGCATGACGAAGATGGTCGGGCTGAAACCCATGGATGAGTTGATGAACTCGCCGGCGTTGTCGGCGTAGGCGTATTCGGCGTTGGCTTCGACCTTGCCGATCTTGACCCGCACTACGCCGTCGGCCAGCAGCTGCTCGAACCACAGCTCGGCGATTTCAGTTCTTCCATCGGCGTCGATGTTAGAAAAGGCCTGTGCGTCTCCGACATCGTCAGCCGATCCGTCCGGGCCGTTATGATTCTGGAAATTAACGAAGACGGTTCCGCCTTCCCAGTCAAATAGCCGTTCGGTGTCGAGTGTGATGTTGGCATTGAACAGGTGGCGGAAGGTGGAGCCTTCGGTGTTCATTCCGCCGTGGAGGTTGTTGGACCAGTCGGTGGTGAGCGATGCTTCCAGGATGATGCCCCGGTCGTCCAGGGCGGGTCGCAAGCCCTGCCAGTCGTCCGTGGCGTGCTGCCATTGTTCAATGGGGTAACCCATGTCGGTGTTACGGTCATTGGATGGCTGAGACTGCTGTGGTCGTTGCACGTCCGGGCGGGGCGAATGCAACTCGTGCCGGTCTTCGACCGCGGCCATGGCGTTGTCCGGGTTCCCCATTAGGGCATCCTCGGCGTAGGCGTTCGCCAGACAGCCAAGGAAGACGGCCGTCACCAAGCAGAATGATCGAACGATGGGGTGCATGTGCATAACAAACCTCCAAGACCGGCAGACGCCACTATTCAACACCTGTATTTCTTCGGTAATCCTCTAAGGCTAGTTAAGTCACTTTGTCATGCATTCATACAAAGATCGCGGGTATGCCTGATAACTGTCTGTCCGATATCCTGCGTGTTTATTGAGGTGCTGAATACTGCTATACTTCTGCGTATGGCAGAACAGACCCACACGATTGAGAGTGTTCCTTCGTTGCTGAAGGAGCTGGAGGCGCGGGTGGAAAGCATCCGTGACTCGCTTTAACTACGACCAGAAGCAGGCCCAGCTGAAAGACCTCGAAGCGGCGATGAACGCTCCGGGGTTCTGGGACAATCCCGACAAAGCCAACGAGGTCGTGACCGAGCTCAAGGCCGTGAAGGCGGTGGTGGAGCCGATCGCGGCGGTGTCGGAGCGCCTGGAGGAAGCCCGGCTGCTCTGGGATATGGCCTTGGAAGCTGAGGACCCGGAGACCAAGGACGAGGTGCTGAAGGAAGCGCACGCGCTGGAAGCCGAGATGGATCGGCTCGAGACGCTGTCGTTGTTGTCGGGCAAGTACGACTCGCGCAATTGTTACCTGTCGATCTACGCGCGGGAGGGTGGCACCGAGGCGCAGGACTGGACCGAGATGCTGCTGCGGATGTACCTGTACTACTGCGAGAAGATGGGCTGGGACGTGTCGGAGGTGGACAAGACCTACGGCGAAGAGGCCGGGTTGAAGGACGTGACGCTGTACGTCAAGGGACCGATGGCGTACGGGTACCTGTCCTGTGAGCGAGGCACGCACCGGCTGGCGCGGGTTTCACCCTTCAACGCGCAGGGCAAACGGCAGACGAGCTTTGCGGCGGTGGATGTCGTGCCCGAGTTTCCCGACACAGGCGGGGTGCAGATCAATGACGATGACCTGGAAGTGGTGACGTTTGCCCGTTCCAGCGGGCCGGGCGGCCAGAACGTGAACAAGGTGGCCACCGCGGTTCGCATCACGCACAAGCCCACGGGCATCCAGATCGTCAGTTCGACGCACAAGAGCCAGGAGCAGAACCGTCGGCAGGCGATGAACATCCTCAAGGGCCGGCTGGAGCTGCTCGAAGAGCAGAAGCGTCAGGCGGAGGTCGATCAGGCGACCGGCGGGAAGCTGGACATGGGCTGGGGCACGCAGATCCGGTCCTATGTCTTTTACGATAACCGCGTGAAGGACCACCGCACCGGGTACGAACAGCCGAACCCGCAGAAGGTGATGGACGGCGATATCCAAGGCTTCATCGACGCGGAATTGAAGCGGCGTCGTCGAGCCAAGGGTTGACCGGATGGGTTACGCTTCTTCTGGCTCCGGTTCGAGGGAGATCGGGACACGACGAAAGTGGATCCCCCCCTCTTTGCGTGAGGCGAAATAGCCTTCGATATTGTCCAACCCGGTGTGTTCATGGATGACTCTTGCGGCCCGGCTCAGGTCGTCGTCCTGAACCAGCCGCAGGTCATCGCCATCCAAGCCAAGACGCATCCGGTAAAACGCGCAGCCTTCGTGTTGGATGAGGATCACACGATTGAGGCCGTGGGCTTCGACCAGAAACGCTAATTCGTCCATCACCGCTTGTGATTCGATCGTGGAGTCGCCGTAACCCGCAAGGCTTGCCGGTCCGCCCGGTAGAGCAAGGCGATCGTATCGGGGCAGGTTCAGGCCATTCATGAGAAAGTCGTCAAAGTGTTCGCCCACACGGCCGTCACTACAATAAATCGCGGCGGCATGAATGCGAGCTTCTTCGTAGGGTAGTGGGGAATGATAAGCCATGTGCTCTCCGTGACAGGGGACTCATAAGCTGGCCAACAGTTTAACGGATTTCTTCAATTATAGAAGGCGGAACAGTGGCTACACGGATGACACTCGGACAGATCGCACCGGTTTTTGTGATGACGGTTTCGGGCACAGCGTCCGAGGTCATGAACGGTTTGCAGGGCTTGTTACGTGATCCGGGTGGGCGTCTCACGGGCAAGTCGGCGGGGCGACACATGACGCTGACGGTGTGTGAATCAGATCGGCATTTCTGGTCGCCTTGGCTGCACCTGGAGGTGATCGAGGAGTCGGGAGGCGTTCTGCTGCGCGGCCGATTTACGCCGCACCCGAGCGTGTGGACCGGGTTTGCCTTCAGCTACTTTTCGCTGATCGTCGTGGCGTGTTTTGCGGGGATCTGGGGGATGAGCCAGTGGATGCTGGGCGATCGGCCGACGGCGCTGTGGGTGGCGCTGGGGTGCGTGGTGCTGGTGGGTCTGTTGTGGTGGTCAGCGCAGGTGGGTCAGAAGCTGGCGCGGGAGCAGATGGAGTTGTTGCGACAGTCGGTGGAGGAGGTGGTGGGTATAGGTACGACAAGTCGCGGCGCTTCGTAGGGAAGGTGCCCGTGACGCGCCGCGACTTGTCGCGTATCTGGGGTTGTCCTGGGTGATCAGTCCATGTGTTTGATGATCGCGTCGCCGAACTCGCTGCACTTCAGCAGCGTGGCGCCGTCCATGAGGCGTTCGAAGTCGTAGGTGACGGTTTTGGCGCTGATGGCGCCGTTCATGCCCTTGATGATGAGATCGGCTGCTTCGGTCCAGCCGAGGTGTCGCAGCATCATTTCGCCGGAGAGGATGACGGAGCCGGGGTTGACCTTGTCCTGCCCGGCGTACTTGGGCGCGGTGCCGTGGGTCGCCTCGAAGATGGCGTGGCCGGAGTCGTAGTTGATGTTGGCGCCGGGGGCGATCCCGATGCCGCCGACGCAGGCGGCCAGCGCGTCGGAGATGTAGTCGCCGTTGAGGTTGAGCGTGGCGATCACGCTGTACTCAGCCGGTCGGGTGAGGATCTGTTGGAGGAAGGCGTCGGCGATGACGTCCTTGACGGTGATGGTTTTGCCGTTGTTGGGGTTCTTGAGCGTGCACCAGGGCCCGCCGTCGAGTTCGGTGGCGCCGAAGTGGTCCTTGGCGGTCTGGTAGCCCCAGTCGCGGAAGGCGCCCTCGGTGAACTTCATGATGTTGCCCTTGTGGACGAGCGTGACCGAGTCGCGGTCGTTGTCGATGGCGTACTGGATGGCCGCCTTGACCAGCCGTTCGGTGCCCTGCTTGGAGACGGGTTTGATGCCGAAGCCGGCGGTATCGGGGAAGCGGACCTTCTTGAACCGTTCGGGGAAATTGTCCGCGAACAGCTTCTTGAATTTCTCGCAGTCTTCCGTGCCCTGCTCGAACTCGATGCCGGCGTAAATGTCCTCGGAGTTTTCCCGGAAGATGACCATGTTGGTCAGGTCCGGGCGCTTGACCGGGGACGGGACCCCTTCAAACCAGCGGACGGGTCGCAGGCAGGTGTACAGGTCGAGGATCTGACGCAGGGCGACGTTCAGCGAGCGGATGCCGCCGCCGACCGGGGTGGTCAGGGGGCCCTTGATCCCGACACGATAGGTCTTGAAGGCTTCGAGCGTTTCGTCCGGCAGCCAGTTGCCGGTCTGATTGAACGCCTTTTCACCGGCGAGCACTTCCTTCCACGCGATGGCCCGTTCGCCGTTGTAGGCTTTCTGAACGGCGGCATCGAAGACCTTCTGGCTGGCGTTCCAGATGTCCGGGCCGGTCCCGTCGCCCTCGATGAAGGGGATGATCGGGTGGTTGGGGACGTCGAGTTTGCCGTCTTTGAAGCCGATGGGTTGGCCTTGGATCGCGGTCTGAGTCATTGGAATAAGCTCCGAAAATCAGAGGGTTTGAGCGGTGAAACCGGGCAATTCGGCTGGTTTGGGGGGCTTTGCCCCCGCAGGCCGGGTGTTTCGAGCTTCGTAGTATAATCAAAAGGCTTGATTCGTTCCGGGCAGGGGGTTTACTTGCCTTACGGGGTGGGGCCGTAGGAGAGGCGATGAAAGCAAGGCCATGGTTGATCGGCACGGCGGTCGCGCTTGTCAGCGTGCTGGGGGAGCGGTCTGCGCCGGCGGTGGAGTTTGCGGTCCGGGCGGTCGGAGCTTCACCGGATCAGCTCTCGGCATACACCATCGGTGGACAGGTCGTCGATGGCGCAGGGGTGCGGATCGCCGACGTGGACACACAGGTTGATCTTGAGCACCCGGCCTTGGCCAGCCGCATCGTTTCGCATGTCGATTACTCCGGCGAAGGCATGCTGGAACCGGATTCGGACTTTTTTGCTTTCAACACGGTGGCCGGTCAGCGTGTCTGGATCAATGACCTGCACGCCACGGCGGTCGCGGGGGTGATGGTCAGTAACGGGCTGGATTCCCAGGGCACACAGACCGGTCACGTCGGGATTGCGCCCGGCGCGACGCTTGATATCGCCAAGTTCTGGCAGAGTGATTTGCAGAAGAACATTGATGGCGCGATCCAGGCCATGTTCGATCAACTGAGTGCCGGTGCGGACATCATGTTGATCGAGGACCAGAGCGCGGACGGATTTGCGCGGGGTGATTCGAGGTTGACTGTTGCGGTGGATTATTTCGCGTATGCCCACGACAGGCTTGTGGTGATCCCGGCGGGTAACAGCGGGCCTGACAACCCGGTGTTTAGCATTCCTGCGGACGCGTTCAACGGCCTGACGGTCGGGGCGACCGACGAGACGTTCAGCCGGGTGGCGGACTTCAGCAACGCCGGTCCGACCGATGACACCGCCGGTGGTCGAGCCAAGCCCGACCTGTTGGCGCCCGGTGCGGGGATGGTCGTGCCGTTCGGTGGTTGGGAAGACGATGACGGCCGGGACAGCAGCGCAGCGGTGAACTATCGCGGTGGCGCGATTCCGGCGGACGTGTCGCAGTTCAAGTCGCCGAACATCACGGCTCAAGACGATGAGGACGCCGATTGGGTGACCGTCTCGGGTACGAGTTTTGCCGGGCCGATGGTCGCCGGAGCCGGTGCGTTGTTGCATCAATGGGGCCGGTATCACGGCATGGACACATCGAATGAAACCATGCGGGCAGTGATGGTTAATTCCACGGATAAGTTATCCGGCGTGCTAGGGATGACCCGCACGATCACAGACCGACAGGATCAGGACTGGCTGGCCAGTGAAGCGTATGCGTCGATGTCGATCCCTCTCGACGACCAGATGGGGGCGGGACAGTTGAATGTGTCTCGTGCCTTTCGGCAATATGACGCCGGCGAGCAGGGGCCGGGCCTGGTTGAAGCGATCGGATGGGATCATCATGCGGCGCTGACTGAAGGGCAGTACGTGGATTACCTGTTGGCTGACCCGCTTTCGGCTGGGGAGTTTATCAGTGCGACCTTGGCATGGGATCGTCAGGTGCTTTACCAGGACAACGGGATCACCGGTGTCTACGAGCCGTTGACCGACACCCTGGCGGGATTGCCGATCGACAATCTCGACCTGTACCTGATGGTGCAGGACGACACGGCAACGGAGCAGGCGATCTGGGCGTCGATCAGTGAACTGGACAACCTCGAGCACCTGTTCTGGCAGGTCCCGGCGGATGGGTATTACAAGCTTCGTGTCGTGTTCACGGAGGACGTGACGTTCTTCCCCGGCTTTGAGGATCGGCCGGACTTTACGCTGGCGTGGTGGGCGGGGGTTCCGGAGCCGGGCTGTGGCGGCATCCTGGGTCTGCTGGCGTGGGGGATGATCGGGCGCAGGGGGGGCAAATCGGTCGGCTTAAGTTGATGGACTTGGCCGGATTCTTCCGATAGTTCAGTTGACAATGGCTGTATATTCGCCGTAAGGTGTTTGCATCATGGATCAACGGACCCCTGCCACCGCGAACCTGCTCAACGGGCTGCTGCTTAGCCTTGAGCTGTTGGTTCGCGCCGGATAGGGGCACGCGGAGTTGTTCACCGAAACACGCTACCCTGTCCGGCCGAAGCCGACAGGGTTTTTTTGTGTCCGGTATAGATAAACCCACAAGCAACAGCCGCCAATTGGCAGAAAAACGGCCGAGAACGGCATACGTGACGGAGCCAAACGATGACCCAATCCAGCCCCGACGATCAATCGAATCGCGTTCCCATCCGCATCTTCGACACGACGCTGCGTGACGGCGAGCAGTCGCCCGGCGCGAGCCTGAACCACCAGGAGAAGCTGGAGATCGCCCGGCAGCTCGAGTCGTTGGGTGTGGACGTGATCGAGGCGGGATTCCCGATCACCAGCCAAGGGGATTTCGAAGCTGTGCGTGCGATCGGGCAGGAACTCGGCCACGCGATCGTGGCGGGGTTGGCGCGGTGTGTGCCACGTGACATCGACCGGGCGGGCGAGGCCTTGAAGGGCTGTGCCCATCCTCGTATCCACGTGTTCTGTGCGACCAGTCCGATCCACCGTGAACACAAGCTGAAAAAGGCCTTCGAGGAAATCATCAAGCTCTCGGTGGAATCTGTCGAGCGTGCCCGGCAGTACGTGGACGACGTGGAGTTCAGCCCGGAAGACGGCTCACGCACGGAGTTGGA
>CAZJCN010000115.1:0-8555 GCA_964544195.1 uncultured Phycisphaeraceae bacterium
AAGAAACGTGTGATCCGCTTGCCCCATGTAGTCGCGGGCTTGGTCGCTGTCTGCTGTTCCCCTGATCCGGGTTCCTGCCGCTCGTTCATCTTGTGCGCTCCGATAACCATCCGCGGGATACCCAACGACATCTACTGATGTCGGCCAAATCCCGGACGGGATCGACTGGTAATCGGATAAAGATCAGGCAGAACGAGGTACACCGCAGAAGACGCACAACTCGTGGTCTTACAGGCTTCGGATCGCTTCGTCGATATCGTCAAACATCTCGAAGACCTGATCCAACCGCGTGACTTTGAACAGGAACGCCACGTTTTCCTGACAGTTCACAAGCGCAATCTGGCCCCGGCAGTGCTCAACCTCCTGCAAAAATTCCACCATCGAGCCGATGCAGGCGGACGCGAGAAACTCCACCCCTTCCAGATCAAAAATAAAGTTCTGTGCGTTGTTGTAGCGGATCTTCTCAACGCACTCCTGCAGCAACGTCTGCATGTCATCATGCGCTACCTCGGCCGCCCGCAGATGAGCTGTAACCAATTGGCCGGATTGTTCCAGTTCGAATTGCTCAGGAAGCATGCGCATCCTCCACCCATCAAGGCGCGGGTTCACCTCATGGGTCTTATCGGATCGAGATAAACGACACTGAGATGACAAGCCGGGCTTACCCCGGTTCTCACACTGACCAATCCCCCCTGACCGACACAAACCCACCAATCCTTACAGGAGTGCGGAACAAGACCAACGAGACGAGCTGGAATCCAGCTTCAGTTCATCGCTGAGCCCGGCCGGGCAACGGGAGTATCCGGCTGTGCATTTTCTGTCGCCTGCCGGCGCTTGTGTGCTTTAAGCAGGGCGTAAAGCATCGGGGCATAACGAGGTCGGCGAGACTCGTTCGCTGGACGATCCGGACGATGAAGGGGCGGAGCGGGCCTGTCACGACGAGCGCGAAGCTCAGCCACTGCCTGCTCGGTCGTCTTATAAACCCCAAGCAGCTTGTCCAATCGGGTCATCTCGAACAGAAAGGCGACATTAGGCTGACAACGCGCCACCGCGATCGACCCACCCGCCGACCTGGCGTGCTGATTTAACGTCAACAGTCGGCCGAGGCAGCATGAATCCATGTGCTGAACATTACTCAACTCGATCACCACACTATCGGCCACACCATGATCGATGCACTGCTTAAGCTCCTGGATCAGCGCCGTGATATCTGAACCGGTGCATTCCGATACCGTCGGTCGGGCCACGAGAACCCGGCCGTCACGCTCGATCTGGTATGCCTGACGTGTCATGTTCAGCCTCCGAATCCTGCCTCGACCTATTTATCGGCAACCGAGACAAGTCCGCAGCAACACCAGCATAGCCCATCCCACCCTCCGATGCATTAGACGCACACCCCCCGCCAAAGGTTCCAAGGGCCGGATCTATCGGACACAGGCCGCCTCAGCAGGCCTCGGACCCTTCAAGAAACCCTAATCCCTGCACCTTGGCACGGGTTAACCCCTGCTCGGTAGACACCACCACCTCAGTGCCGGGGGTATGAGCCCCCCACTTCATCACGGCAAACACCACCGGTCGGCCCAGCAACGGAGAGACAGCCGAGCTGGTCACTCCCCCAATCACGTTCTGGGAAGTCGACGCATCGCCATCCCCCCCTGATTCAAGGACCTGTGCCCCGGCAACCGGCAGGCCGTCCCCTTCAACCTTCAATCCCACCAGGAGCCGCTTGGGATGCCCTAAACTGTGCATCCGCGCGACGATCTCCTGACCGAGGTAACAGCCCTTGGTGAAGCTGACCGCCTCGTCCAGCACCCCGGTCTCCGCCGGCAGTGAATCGTGGCCGAAGTCGATATGAAAGATCGGGGTTCCCGCCTCGATCCTGGCCGTATTGAATGCCGCCCAGCCGATCGGTCGCCCCCGTAAGCCTTCCCGTCGTCGTCGCGCATAATCAGCCGCCGCCTGTGGTTCTGCCGCCGGATCGGGAATCTCGGCCTCATAACCCGCCGCCTCAAGAAGCCCCATGTAAACCCGTTCGGCGTCCCCCGCTTTCACCCACAGACCGAACCCGGGAACGCCACAGGTATCGCGCCGATAGACCGTCACCGGCGACCCACAGATTGTCAGAACATGATGCGTTCCGGGCATCTTGGCCATCGGCGTGGGGTCCTGTTCGCTGACCGAACGCAACAAATCCAAGGACAAGGGGCCGTGCAATGCCAACGCTAAGCGTTGGTCCGTCCAATCCGCCAATGTCACGTCATCCGCAAACAAGTGGGAATCATACAATTGGATCACTTGCGGCAGATCAAACCGATCCATCTCCAGCCAACTGCTGTCGTCCCCGTGATGAACTAACACGTCGGCGACGATCCGGCCCTTGGTATTGAGCTGAAACGCCCGGACGGTCGAACCGCCGGTCAGACGATTGATGTCCTGCGTGAGCATCCGATGCAGAAAGTCCTGCCGGTCCGACCCGGTCAGGGACAACACCGCCCGCTGTGGCAAGACCATGATGCCGACGCGCTGACGAATCGCGGCGTACTCGGCCTCGTATTGCCCGAAGTCCTCCGCCAACTCAACCGCACCCTCATCCGCCGGGCCGTAGGTGATCAGACTTGCCCCTAACCGTTCTTGTATAGCCTGCCAATCCGCGGGTTGATTCATGGTTCCGTATCCGATGATCCTGTAACCGAATTGACAGGACTTTATGCCGACAGGTCGTGGAATGCCACCCACCACGGTACCCAGCCGGTTGGCCTGATCGCCGGTGGCAGCTAAGATGCCCGATTCGGGCGGGTCGTGATGTACCAATGCCCCCGTATGATCTGGATAGGAGTAAGCGATGCCCAAAAAGACCATTGCCGACGTGGATGTATCCAACAAGCGTGTCCTGATGCGTGTGGATTTCAACGTCCCCCTGCAGGACGGCCGGATCACCGATGACCGCCGGATCCGCATGGCTCTGCCCTCGATCAAGAGTGTTCTGGACCGGGGCGGTTCGTTGGTCCTGATGAGCCACCTGGGCCGACCCAAAGGTGAAGGCCCGGAACCTGAGTTCAGCCTCAAGCCCGCCGCCGATCGCCTTGGTGAGCTGCTCGGCCAGGAAGTCCTGTTCGCCACCGATACCGTGGGCCCGGACGCACAAGCGAAAGCCGCCTCGCTCAAGCCCGGGCAGGCGCTGGTGTTGGAAAACCTTCGCTTCAGCAAAGCCGAAAAGAAGGGCGATCCGGAGTTTGCCCAGACACTAGCTGGCTTCGGCGACATCTACTGCAACGACGCGTTCGGCACCTGCCACCGCGAACACGCCTCGATGGTGGCCGTGCCCCGCGCCATGAAAGAGGCCGGCAAGCCCGCGGTCTGTGGCTTCCTCGTCGAGAAAGAGATCAAGTACCTGACCGACGCGATCGCCAATCCCGCCCGCCCGTTCATTGCCATCCTCGGCGGAGCCAAAGTCTCCGATAAAATCACCGTCATCGACAACCTGCTCAAGACTTGTGACAAGATCCTGATCGGGGGCGCGATGGCTTACACCTTCTTCCTTGCCCAAGGCAAGAAGGTCGGCAAAAGCCTCGTCGAAAAGGACCGGGTCGATGACGCCAAACGCATGCTCGAAGCCGGTGCCGGGAAGCTGATCCTCCCGGTGGATACCCACTGCGGCGACGCGTTTTCCTCAGACTGCAACAAGCAGGTCGTGGAAGGTGACATTCCGGACGACTACGAAGGGCTGGACATCGGCCCGAAATCGGTCGAGCTGTTCAAGCAGGCCATTCAGGGCGGCAAGACCATCGTCTGGAACGGCCCGATGGGTGTGTTCGAGATGCCGCCGTTCGACGCGGGGACCAAGGCCGTCGCCCAAGCCATCGCTGAAGCCACCGCATCCGGAGCGACCAGCATCATCGGCGGAGGCGACAGCGCCGCGGCGATCAATCAGCTCGGCCTGGCCGACAAGGTCAGCCACGTCAGCACCGGTGGCGGTGCGAGCCTCGAAATGCTCGAGGGCAAGAAGTTCACCAGCGTCGAACTACTCGACGATAAATAATCCGATACGAATCAAAGCCAACGCGCCTGACCCCGGCTACCCGCCGGGGTTTTTTCGTACCCGTCACAGGGCAATCCGTCACGCATCCAACCGAACTCAACAGCCGGTCATTCAGCCGGCAGTTGTAACAGCATAAACATCGGGATCATGGTCTCCGTGGTCGGGTCCCAGGCTTTGACACTGATCCGGACCCCTTCGGTAATGTCGTATCGGCCAAACGCTTCGACCAACTCCTCGACATTCGTCACCGGGTCGTTCATCACGTGGGTGATGAGCATGCCGCGTTGCAGGCCCTCAGCCGCTGCGATCGAATGTCGACGGACTGAGGTGACCATCACAGCCGGGAACGGCTCGACCCCCAGCTCCGCGGCCGCCGACTCATTGAAATCCTGCACACCGGTGATCCCCAGCTTGCGCAATGTGGTCATGGCCTCGGCATCGACCTCGGATTCCTTCCGACTCGGCCCGGTGATAGAAGCCGACGCCATATCGGGAAACTCGCCCAGCTCAACCTCGACGACTTTGGTTTCGCCGTCCCTGAACAATTCCACTTCAACTTTTGTACCGGGCCGGTAATCTGCGATCAGGCTGCGGAGCATGGCGATCGTCGGCGTCGGTTCGCCGTCCACTTTGGTAATGATGTCGCCCCGGCGGATACCGGCCTGCTCGGCTGGACTCCCGGGGTTCACATCATTGACCAGAACGCCCTCCCCGTCGAAGCCGAACGTCCGGGCCATGCGTTCATCAAGATCCTGCGCGGGCAATGAAATACCGAGGAACCCCCGACGCACCACGCCCTCTTCAATGAGTCGGTCCGCGATCTTCACCACCATCTCGACCGGGATGGCAAACCCCAACCCGACGAAGGTTCCGTTACCGGGGGTGCGAGGCCCGCTGCCGGCGGCTATGGCGGTGTTCATACCCACCACCTCGCCGTAAATGTTCGTCAGCGGCCCGCCCGAATTGCCGGGATTGATCATCGCGTCGGTCTGGATGAAGTTCTCGTAACCGCCACCGCGAACACGGATGATCCCAAGCTCCCGCCCTGTCGCCGAGATGATGCCCTGGCTCATCGAAAAATCGAAACTCAACGGCGAACCAAACGCGAAAACAATATCCCCCTGTTCAACCTGTTCACGGGCGATCGCCGCGGGGATCAGCTGTTCCGCGTTCACCGTCAGCACCGCGATGTCCGTCCGGGCATCCGTCCCGATGATCTTCGCTTCATATTCGGCGCCGTCGTGAAACCGCACCTTCACCTGATCCGCACCACGGACCACATGGTTGTTGGTGATGATGTAATAGCTTTCCTCGCCCCCTTTATCCGCGTGACGATACACCCACCCCGAACCGGAACCGACCGGCACCGGCGGTGTGTATGGAGCGTAACGGTCCGGCTGCGTCGACTCTGCCTGTTCCTCATCTTGCTGGTCGAACTGACGGAAAAACTCGTCGAGATCCAGATCGGGACGCAATCGACGGATCGCATCGTGCGGATCGTCCGACACCCGTGCCAGCACGCGGATCGCCACCACACTCGGTTCAACCACCTTCGATACATTCCGGAACGACCGGCTCAGCTCAGCTAAAAACTCGCTGTCCGCCAACGATTCACGGACGAACTGGACCTTGGCGCGTGTATGGGTGTAAGCGATCTGCCGCGCGATACCCGGCCCCAGCACCATCACCATCAACACGGTCAACAGAAGCACCACGGTCGGGCCATACCAGCGGATTCGAGACATCAGCATCACTCCTCAAACAAACGTGCGGTCCGCGTGTGCCGGCGTTCACCCCAAAACGATCGGCACCACCGGAAAGCCGTCGGGCGTCCCTAAGGGTATTGGATCTATCGGCAGATCAACATGACATACCGAACTATACGGCCCCGGTCCGTGTCGGTTCATTCTCAGACCGTCGCTTCTTTGAAGCGGCGGCTTGCGAACGCATGTGATACACCCCGCCATTGCGTTGGTATTCCCCGCTGGCCACCGCATGCACCCACGCGGACGCCGCCGCCTGAAGCTGACTGCCAAGGTCCACGACTGGCGGAGCAAACGGCGGCTGCCAGTCCGACAGCTTCAACAGGTCGTGCAGGACCACGACGTGCCCGTGACAGGCCGGGCCGGCCCCGCACCCGATCACCGGGATGATGTGACCTTCAGCCGGATCACGTGCGATCCGAACCACCTGCCGGGAAACCTCGTCCGGAACCGCCTCCAGCAACAACGCCGAGGCCCCCCGCGCCACCATCAGTTCCGCGGTATCGACGATCAATGACGCGTCACGAGGCGACCGACCCGCCGCCTGATACCCGCCCGTCGCCCGGACCTGCTGCGGCCTTGAGCCAAGGTGCGCCACCACCGGGATCCCCGCATGGGCCATCCGCTCGACGAGGCCGGCGTGTGATTCATCCACCTCCAGCTTCACCAGATCAGCTCCCGCTTCCTTCACAAACGCCACCGCGTGACGCATCGCTTCGTCGATCCCGCACTGGTAGCTGCCAAACGGCATGTCCGCCATCACCAGCGCCTTGGGAGCCCCACGGCGAACCGCCCGGGTGATCTCCAGCATGAACGGCATCGGGGCCGGCAGGGTCGAATCGTGGCCCAGCATGAACTGCGCCGCCGTGTCCCCGACCAGCATCGTCCGCACCCCGCCGCGATACAGCCACTTGGCCGTGGTCGCGTCGTAGCAAGTCAGCATGGCAAACGGCTCCCCGCCCTCCGCCCAACGGCGAAGGTCGCGAAGTGTGATCCGACGATCTGAAGACGATTCTGCCATCTGGTTATTGTAGCCCGGCATCCCTCATCTGGACAGCGACAAGTCCACCATTAACGGCAGATGATCCGACCCGGTTTCTGGGCCGATCCGTCGATCCACACATACCCATCCACGGCTGACCAAGCAGTGATCAATCGGCAGCAACCACGGCAACGGCAGCCGTGTCGGCCAGGTCCCCTGATTCCCCCAACCATTCTGAGTGCTGACCAGCGACCCGTCACCGGTCAGGATTTTGAATGCGTATGACCAAGGGGTGGTGTTCAGGTCACCCAAGATGATATGCGGGTCTATCTGGTCTCCCACCCAAACCTTGGCCCGACACAGGATCGCATCACGCTCGGCGGTTAGGTCTCGTGACGTCGGCGGGGGCGGGTGAATGCTTAACAGCGTGACCCGCTGGCCATCCATCACCAGCTCGGCTTCGATACTCGGTCGGGCAAAACCTTCCGCCTCCCCCAACAGCCTCGCGGTCTGCAGTGACCAGCCCGCTTCTGCCGGAACAGGGTCGCGCACCAGTAACGCGATGCCGAATGAATGATCCACAGGCTCGGACACCACGAAGCGATAAGGCAGGTCGGCCTCAAGCAACACCCGTTCCCACCACGGGTCGATCTCCTGGATCACGATCAGGTCGGCCGGGCAACCGCGAAAGAAAGCCAATGCGTGGTCACGATCGCGGTTCTTGTGTAGCAGATTGACTTGTGCCAACCGAAGCACAGGCCCATGCGTACCTGGCCCAGCCACCGCGACGTTCTGCGGGGGAGCATACAAGGGCCAAACCAACGCCCCGCACCAGACACATAACCCCAACGCCACCCCCAACGCGATCCATCGGCGTAACACCAGCGCCATCACCGCCGTACCGATCGACGTCGCCAGGTAGTACATCACAAAATGGGAAAACAGGTCCGCCACCCACCACCACCGGCCGAATCCCCCCACCACGGCCGCGAACACCAGCCCCCCTGCACCGACCCACACCAGCCAGATTCCTATCCGACTGCCGGCCCGCTTCCCGCTGTCATCGCCTTCGCTCAAACTTCACCTCTCTGGTATAACACCCGACCCATGCCCGAAAAATCTACGAATATCTGTGTGTATTGTTCATCGAGCAATGATATCGACCCCCGGTACTTTCAGGTCGCCAGACAGCTCGGTCAGGCCTTGGGACAACGGGGCCACACGCTGGTCTATGGCGGAGGCAGCGTCGGGCTGATGGGCGAGGTCGCCCGAGCCTGCCATGCCCACGGCGGACGGGTCATCGGGGTCATCCCCGAATCCCTCAAGACCGCCGAGATCGCCTACCACAACGCCGATGAACTGATCGTCACGGAAACCATGAGCGAGCGAAAACGGCTGATGTTCACCCGCGGCGACGCGTTTATCGTCCTGCCCGGCGGCTTCGGCACACTCGAAGAACTGGCCGAGGTCCTCGTGCTGAAGATCCTCAAGTACCAGGACCGCCCGATCATCATCCTCAACTGCTTCGGTTTCTATGACCCGCTGGTCGCTTTGTTCGAACACTTCATCGAACAAAACTTCGCCAAGCCCAAGCATCGGCGGTTGTACGCGGTCGTGAAAACGGTAGACATGGCGATTGCATTCCTTGAGAATGGCCGCTAGCTATGTGGAAAACACTTACAACACGTTATTTCATACCACCGCAAGGATCGTCGCCAATACTGGGGGGTGTGTGGATACCGGTGGTGCTGGCTCTGCCCAGCATGACCTA
>CAZJCN010000116.1:0-8322 GCA_964544195.1 uncultured Phycisphaeraceae bacterium
TCATCATGCCAAGGCAAGTGTGGATGAGTCTGCCCGCCTGCATGACGCTGAACCGCTCTTTGCCAGATCGCAGCCAATACAACCTGCCGACGGTCAAGCCCGGCTTCCAATCCTGCTTCCTTTACCTGTTGTTTCGCCGAACCGTGGCCGGTCCCGTTGAACGAAGAGTCGGAATGGGTTACCGGTGTAACCGCCTCGCTCGAACTTGCCGTCACCTCAACCAACGTGGCCGATTCAGCGGATATCGAAGCGGGCGCCACCGCGTTCCAATTGCTCAGCACGGTGTTCAGATCGTCGATACCGACGAAACCATCGCTGGACACATCACCGGAAAAGAAATCGCCCGGCCCAACAATCTGATTCCAGTTCCCCAGCACGATATTCAGGTCGTCAATGCCGACGAAACCATCTTTGTTAAGATCGCCGTCAATGATGACCTGTGGGAAGACCGCGTCGAGAGCCGCTTTTACCTCCGGCAGGTCCGTGAAGAACTGGTTGTCGTCGTAGAGATATTCCAGCAGCGCCATCGTGGACAGCGACGTGTTCCACAGGTCATTGATTGCGGGGAAGCTGTCCGGCTCGTTTGCACCGGTAGTCCAGTGTGCCGAATCACTCAACCCGAACGGGCCGTGCATGTTGTGGATCAGCGTGTTGCGAAGGGCAGGCTCAGCGGCCTGAGGGTCGCCCAGCAGGCTGAACGATACCGCCCAAGGCATATACACATCCGGCTCGCCGAAGTTGTTGTATGCGCTGAACTGCTGATACTGGCTCCCGCTGGACCCGGCATCGGGTTGAAGGAAGAAACCTCGACCTTGTTGAGCAAAGTACGCATCCACTTCCTTCTGATATCTCACGGCATTGTCGAACGGGTTACTCGCCATCGCCGGATCAGGATACGTGTCCTTGCCGCGATCATTGGTGTCCACAAACAGGTCAAACAACCACTGCACGAACGGCGGGCGGAACTGTGTGAATGTGTGGACGAGGTGCTCCCGCGCGGGATCGATCAAGTGGGCTTTGGTCCGAAAGACATTGGCGTTGTAGTGCGTGGTGATATCGACATGGTTCACCTGGGCCAGGTGCGCCGCGAGCGAGATCACCCAGTTTTCACCGCCGTAGCCGTCGTAAGTGGCATTGGTGAAGGTATGAGTGTTATTGAACCAGGCCATGCGCCATCCGTTGAAGGAACTGAACGCGGCGAAATTAAAACGGTCGAGCAGGGTTTCGATATTCGCCCGTAGTCCGGCCGAGGTGCCAGCCTGTGATTTGTATTGGTACAACGCCAGGAACATGAACGCCGAATCGATGGATGATTCTTCGTACGGTGCCGCGGACGTAAACGTCGCCCGGTCGATGTACCGTGGTGGCAGGAACCCGCCGTCGCCTGCGGCGATGGTGTTATCCATCGTGGTGTTGAGCGTGTTGACCGTTGTCTGCACAAACGCGTCGGCCTCAGCACGGGTGACCCACCCCCGGTCGATGGCACCGGGCAGCATCTTGATCAGTGAGCCGGTCGTGTTCATCGACAGCAGCCGCCCGAACGACGAAAGCGTCTCCACTGCGCCGGTGTCCGGGTCCCGCGATCCCCACAAGGCGTCGAACTGACGCCGTGCCAATCGCTGGACCAGATCCTCAAGCGGTGCGGTGGCGGGGTCCAGCGCGCCGCCCGGCTCGATCAGCACCATGTCGTCGAAGATCATTTGTCCGTTGATCGCCTGACCCGGGCTGGCTTCCACCAACAAGGCAAACTGCCTGGCCCGTTCCAAATCCGGATTGCCCTGAATCACCCAGCCCGGCGTCGATAGGTCCAGCGGGACCTCGACACGTGTCCACTGGTCCGCTGATCCGATCGGCGTGTTCCAACTGGCGCGGTGAAAGTTGCTGTCGCGATAGTCTTTGATCTCGAACCGAAGATTGAATGCTTCGCCGGTTCGGTTGCGAACATCAAACCGGACCTTATCAAACGTCGTGATATCCCGAGCATCGGTGTATTGATTGCTCGGCTCGATCCCTCCGAGCATGGTGATGAAGAAGCCGAACTGCCCGGCCGGGACGGTGACATTCATTTCCAACGCGCCGTCCCCCGTGCCGACCAAAGCCGGGTCGGTCGTATGCGCTACCGTGGCGTTGAATGCCAGGTTCGTCTGTCCGCCGAACCGGTTGACCAGGTTGTTTCCGCCGGAGGTCGTCTCGCCGTCCAGCAGTGGGACGACGCTGATATCCTGACTCAGTGTCATGCCCGCAACCACCTCGTGACCCGACGCGGCGACCGGCGAAACACTCAGCAACAGTCTGGGCTCCAGCGCTTCGAATACCGCCGGACGAACATATCCCCCACGGCGTTCAGCCGGTTGCATGCCTTCGGGTTGTATGGCACGTTGGGTCATGCGGTGCCTCTGCGTACGGAAAGGGTGCACCGCACCATCGGCGGGCAATTCAAGTATAGATCACGAATATCGTTCCGAGGCCGATGTAAAGCTGTTACCTCGGAAATACTTCCGTTAAATCGCTCTCAGAAACCGCTTGTTGAGGTCGAACCCTGCTTGGAGGGATTACCCCAGTTCCACCAGACGTTGTTGCCGTAGGGATCCACCTTCGCGGAGTTGGGATATTCCTCTCCCTGGTATTCCGTGCGTTTGAGGTGCTCGGAATGGCCATCGAGGAAGCTGAAGTTTTCGCCATCCCCGTGACGGCGGACGTCCGGATCGACACGCATGGATTCGGGGTCGGCAGCGCCCCAGTCGATGTCCAGCGCGATCACGGTCCACGTGGTCAACGGGAGTTCAGCGGTCTTTCGATCGACGATGCCGTTGCCGTTGTTGGCGTCGTTGTCGCCGATGTTGTCGTTGAGTTTGTAGTCGGTAAACCGTGACACACCCGGCCCCCAGATCTCCTGGCCCAGCGTGTCCGCGGTCGTGCCGTAGCGGGATTCGTAATAGTGGTTTTTCAGGAACCGGTGCGGCGGCTTCAGGGGCGACACCCACCGATCGCCGCCGGTGCCGGTATTTTCGGCGTTCGGACAGATGAAGATGTCTTTCGTGGACAGGTACGGGTCGAGCATCTGGATCTGTTCGCCCTGCCGAGCGAACCCGGCGACCAGAGGCAGGCGGTCGTCCCAGTCATTGGCGTAGAACAACGACCCCATCGCGATCTGGCGGAGCTGCTGGAGACACTTGCTCTGGATCGCCGACCGCCTCGCCGCGCCTAACGCGGGAAGCAGGATGCCGACGAGCAGCGCGATGATCGAAATCACAACCAGCAACTCGATCAGAGTAAAACCGTCGCGTGTCCCAGCAGAACGGTGAAGCAGCCTGTGTGTCATGGTGTCGCCCTTCATGGCTTTAGACTCCTTGTCCCCTTAACGGGGCGAGGGGTGGATGGTTTGTGATACCGGCGGTAATACGCCGGGAAGGATCAAGCGGAGAGGGCCGCGTTAGCAGCCCACTCCGGGAGGAGCAGGATCAGCGCTTGCGACGCAGCGCCGCCAGACCGCCGAGCCCCATCAGCGCCAGGCTCGCCGGCTCCGGGGTGATCACGATGTCGTTGAACGTCGTGACCACGTGGCTGGTGGTTTCCGGTGCGGTGGGGCTGTACTGGGTGTACATCCCGACCGTGTGATTGGTCGGACCGCCTTCCAGGTTCTGCCAGGCCAGCACACCGCTGGATTCCAACCCGTTGCCTCGGTCGATGATGTACTCGACACTACCCGGCTGGAACAGGCCCGGCCCCGGGGTGTAGACCATCTTCATAAAGATGGGCGTGCCGGGGACGTAGGCGTCCGGATCGCCGGGAGAGGCGAAGCTGAAGAACGGCGCACCGCCGCCGAACGCCGCGATCTCGCCGTTGTTCTTGATCAGGAAGATCACGTCGCCGGTGATCGAGGCGTTGAGGCGCAGGCCGGCCTCGGCGTTGGCGTCGGTCGGATCGAGCGTGACGTTGGCTTCAACCGAGAACGGCTCGCTGATCTGGAACAGGTGATCCGTCAGGCCGCCGTCGCTGGTCGCCATCACATCGTGACGGTTCGCCCAGCCGCCGGTCCCGAACGGCCCTTCGTCGAACTGGACCGAGTTCGGCCCGGTCGTGGTGACCAGCGTACTGTTCGGAAAATCATTGAACACTCGTTCGTTGACTTTCAGCCCGAAACTCGCGTGTGCTGACTGCGTCACGGCCAGCCCCACGACCACGGTACTAATGGTTTTCATGATACTCATCGCGTGCATTTCTCCTTCTCCATGGGTGAATAAAAAGGTGTCAAGACAACGACCGATACATGCCCATGCCACATTCACACCGGTCGAGAAGGCCCACGGGCTTGCCTTCCCGCCGGGCTACAACTCAAGCCTTACGTCGCAATAAACCCAACACACTCGTTCCGAAAAGCGCCAGGGTCGTCGGCTCGGGAACCACGGCACCGGACGTCGGCGGCGTTCCCGCGTTCCAGTTACCCAGGACGATGTTGAGGTCTTCGATGCCTACAAAGTTGTCGTTGCTCGGGTCGGCTCGCAGATCGGACAGGAACGTGGGGTTGTCACCGATCGGGTTCTGGCTCTCGTTCCAGGTTCCCAGGACGATGTTCAGGTCGCTGATCCCGACGAAACCGTCCGCATTCAGGTCCCCGGCAATGATGCTGCCGCCTTGGACATTGCTGAACGTCACGGTGTTGTGTTCCGTCGCGAGGTTCACGCTGTCTGGTTGGGACTGCACATAGAAAGCGAACTGGGTCCCGTCGATCAGGCCGTTTTCAAGGTTACCCAGGTAACGCACCCCCGAGCTGATGCCATTGACGACGAACTCCAGGCTCGCGGGCTTGACCAGATCGTTGTTCTGCGTAGAACCGACGCCATGCCGGTAGATCACTTGAACGGACGCGTTGGTTCCGGGGGTGTAAGGGGTGCCGCCGTATTCCGGGCCGTCGGCATCGTTGACCAGATTGCTCGTGAACGGGAAGAACGAACTGAAGGTGGCGATCTCGCCGTTGTCACTGGTGACGATGAACTGACCGGTTCCCGTGACGGGGTGAGAGATGACAAAGCCGGCTTCCTTTCGCGGGGTCAGGTTCGTCGCCGAAAGGTTGATGTCGAAACTGACCGAGAAGTCCTCCTGATTCAGGAAGCTGTGCGCCGTTGCGCCGCCATCGGACGAAAGCCAGGCATTGTGCCGGTTGGCGAAGAAGGCGGCGCCGAGGTCCGGGTTGCCGTAGGTGTGTTCATCAAAGATCAGTTCGCCGGTCGTGCCGATGTTATCGGTGAAGGTCAGCACGCTGTCCGGAAACGCATTGAACGGGGTGCGAAGCAGTGGGACGGCACCATTGATGGTAAACGCGGCATGGGCGCTCGACGATGCCGAAATCACACCCAAAGCCGCCACCAGGCTGACAGTTGAAACTCGTTGAATCATCACTCCAATCCTCCAAGTAAGTGACCAGAAAAAGCATTCAGGAACGCTGAAGCGGGCCGTTGATGAGCGATCATGGATGAAGCCGCTCTTGCCGTGTAAGCCCTTACACACTCGATCGTCTTAAATCATCCTTTCACGAAACCCATCACGCCGATATCAGACCGGCATGGGTTGGATTACTTTCGTTTCTCGATCCCACAACTACGACGGACCACCAGTTCCGTCGGAAGAACCTGCTCGGCCGGGGTGCTGCGACCACTGAGCAGACTAATCGCAGACTCCGCCGCTACCCGTCCCATCTCGCGCATCGGTGAGTGCACGGTCGTCAGGCCCAGGTATCGCGCCGCCTGCACGTCGTCGAACCCGATCAGAGCCATGTCCTCCGGCACACTTAAGCCGTGCTCATGAAGCGATTCCAGCACACCCATCGCCATTGGGTCGTTCAAGGCAAATATGGCGTCGGGTAGGGGCTTGCCTGCCTCCAGCCATTGATTCATCAATTCGTATCCGCTCTCCCACAAGAACGTCCCCGGCCAGACCAACGAGGGGTCGATGCGATACCCCGCCTTCTTCGCCGCGGCCTGGCAACCATCAAAACGTTGCTCGGCGTCGATCGTGCCCTTCGGGCCGTTGAGGATGGCGATCCGCTGATAACCCAACTTCAACAGATGAGTCATCGCCGCTTCCGCACCCCGGCGGTTATCGATGGTCACGCTTGCGACCTTGGCGTTCCTGACCGGCCGATCGATCAGGACGATCGGCAGCTCCTGCTTCGACGCCCGACGAATAAACTCGTCCGACATGCGCAGATTCATCAGGATCAGGGCATCGACCCGCCCCGCGTGCAGGTATTCAGCGATACGATCCTGCTCCTCACGCGAGTCCTGTGAAAAGGCCACCATCAGGTGGTAGTTCCGACTGACCGCAAACTCATTGATCCCCTTGAGGACCTCACTGAAGAAGCCTGAATCGATCCCCGGGAACACCACGCCGATCGTATCGGTCCGCTGCCGAGCCAAAGCCCGGGCGGAATGATTTCGCATGTAACCCAATTCTCGGATCGCCTTAAGGACGCGATCCCGGGTTTCCGGACTGACCTTGGGTGATTCGTTGATGACGCGGGACACGGTTGCGGTGGATACGCCGCTTTGACGTGAAACATCTTCCACCGTGACGGGTCGGACGGGATGGGCCCGCCTGCCGAGCTTGATGGAACCGCTTACATGCTGTGTGTAACCGCTTACATTCATGGCATCATCTTACCCGGCCCGGATCGGGTGTCAACCCCTTTCCAAGCAATTCCGGCAAGATTTTTGTTTCATGACCGTCAGATGTAACACGTTACAGCCCTCGGCTCCGGCTTGGTCGAGAGGCCGATCCCACCAGACCGAGCATCCCTCCCAGCACCACAACCATGGTGGGTTCCGGGATCGTGGACAAGGAACTGCCCCTCGGCGGAGCCCCGGCATTCCAATTGCTCAACACCTCGTTTAAATCATCAATCCCCACGAACCCGTCACCGTCCGCATCGCCGTGGTGATGCAACCCCGACACCACCGTCTGATTCCAGTAGCTCAACACGATGTTCAGGTCCTCGATCCCGACATACCCATCGCCGTCGAGGTCCCCTGCCAGATAGGCCTCAATCGCCTGAAACACCTGGTTGGGCGTCAGATCAAAGAACTGCTGCACGATCCCGCTCGGCCATTGGATCGTCAGGCTGTCGATCGTTCCTGAATGCGCGCCTAATCCGAAGTGAACCGTCATTTCGTTCTGGCTGAGGAAATTACTCCCGCCGTCCACTTCGCGGTATTGCTCATCGCCGGCTATCGAACTGTCTGGATCAAGGATCAGCTTGGCGCCGATGCCGTCACGATTGGATTCCGTGCCAACGGTTTTGATCCGCAGGTAGGCGTTACCGTTGGCGGAATCGTTTCGATAAAAGACCGGCTCGGCGTTGTAGTTGACCACGACCGTGTCAAGATCGCCGTCGTTGTCGAAATCCAGCGTCAACAGCCCCCGCCCCTGCGCGGTATCGCTGATGCCCTCGGCCGCGGTGACATCCGTAAACGTCCCGTCGCCGTTGTTCCGAAACAACGTGGTCGGGTCGGTATTGAACGGCCCGGGCCAGCCGTTGGTCGCCATCAGGTCCAGGTCACCGTCGTTGTCATAGTCCAACCAGCTCGTGCCCCACCACCAGCCCTGCGGGATGACGTTGGCCTGATACGCCTGTTCGGAAAAGACACGGTTGCCCTCGTTGCGGTACAGCTTGTTGCCGAAGTCGGGGTTGTTGATCGGGTCGTAGGTGCCGTTGAGGATCGCGGTGACGTACCAGTCCAGGTCGCCGTCCCCGTCGTAATCGCCGATGGTCGATCCCATCCCGGACCGATCAATGCCGACACCCGCGGGGATGGTGCCGTCGGTAAACGTCCCGTCGCCGTTGTTCCAGAACAGTTGGCTGGTGATGAAGTCGGCCGCGATGGCGATGTCCGGCAATCCGTCCCGGTCCAGGTCCGTAAACCTTGGCGAAAAGCGATATGAATAGTTCTTAGGATAGACGTTCAGCCCCGCAGCGGCGGTGACATCCGTGAAATGGCCCGGGTTGGCCGCGCCCTGGTTCCGCAGCAGTCGCGAGGACGATTGACTGACGAGCACCTCCCAATCGCTGGTCATCGCATCGAGGTAGCCGTCGCGGTCGTAATCGCCGAAGGCAATACTCATCGCACTGGTGGGAACCGCGGTAGTGATGTCCGCGCTGCGGGCCACAGCGTCTTCGGTGAAGGTGCCGTCGCCGTTGTTGATGTAGAGGTAGTAGCGGTTGCTCGTGGCGGATTGTGGGACGACCGCGGAGACATAGAGGTCCAGGTCGCCGTCGTTATCGATGTCGCCGAACGCCGGGCCGTTGGTCGGCAGGTTGGCGGTGAA
>CAZJCN010000117.1:0-2726 GCA_964544195.1 uncultured Phycisphaeraceae bacterium
CGAGATGGAAGCATCCATCCGTGAAGCCAACGCCTTCATCGAAGCGATGGGGCACGCGTCTGAGTGATACGCTACACGCTGAAATACTTGGCTTCGGGGTGATGCACGATAATGGCGCTGGTGGACTGTTCCGGGTCGATCTGCCAGTTCTCGGTGAGCGTGCAGCCGATCCGCGACGGGTCCAGCAGGCGGAACAGCTTTTCCTGATCCGCCATCTCCGGGCAGGCCGGGTAGCCGAAGCTGTACCGCGACCCGCGGTAGTGCTGGGTAAACAGGTCACGGATATTGGGCGCATCGTCCGTATCGATCCCAAGCTCCTGGCGCATCCGCTTATGCCATAGCTCCGCTAACGCTTCCGCGGTTTCGACGCTCAGCCCGTGAACGTACAGGTATTGCGTATAGTTGTTGTCGTTGAACAGTCTGGCGGTCAGTTCGCTGGCCTTCGGCCCGACCGTGACACAGCTTAGCCCCAACACGTCCCGGCGCCCGGAATCCACCGGCAGGAAGAAATCACTGATACACAAACGTCGGCGTTTCGACTGCCTCGGAAATGTGAACCGTTCGATTTCACGATCGTGATTCTCCGCGTCATACACAATCAGGTCGTCCCCGTCGCTGTTGCAGGGGTAATACCCGTAGACGACCTTCGGCTCCAGAACACCATCGTCTTTGAGTTGACGTTTCAGCTGTTCGAATAACGGCTCGATCTCCTCCTCAATCTGCTGCTGATATTCCGCGTCTGACTTTCGTCCCTTTTTCAACTGCCACTGTCCGCGGAACAGCGCAACCTTGTTGATGAACGGATACACCTGATCGAGGTCGATCCGGTCAATCACGCGACTGCCGTAAAACGGCGCGGTCGGAATATCGGGTGCCGGACCGACATCTGATCGTGGGCGTTCGAGCACCGCCGTCGTGGTCCCCGTTGCGGCCGACACCGCCTCGGCGCGTTCTCGTTGCGCCTGCGATTTCTTTTCACTCTCGGCACGTTTGTTCAAACGTTCTTCGATCTCGCGATCCAATTCCTCGGCTTTCCCGGCCTTGAGATAGTCCATGATCCGAAGACCTTCGAACGCATCCTTCCCGTGATAGACCTTCCCCCGGTACACACGCCGCAGATGGCTGTCGCAATAGTGTTTGCTCAGCGCAGCACCACCGAGCAGCATCGGGACGTCGATGCCCAGCTCGTTCAGCTCTCGCAGGTTGTCCTCCATCACCGTCACGGACTTGACCAGCAGCCCGGACAGTCCGATCGCGTCGGCCTTCGTCTCCTTCCACTTGGCGACGATGTTACTGATCGGCTGCTTGATCCCGAGGTTGTAGACCGTGTACCCGTTGTTTGTCAGGATAATATCGACCAGGTTCTTGCCGATGTCGTGCACGTCGCCCTTGACCGTCGCCAGCACGATTGTGCCCTTGCTCTGGCCCTCCACCTTCTCCATGTACGGCTCCAGGTGCGCGACCGCCATCTTCATCACCTCGGCGGACTGCAACACGAACGGCAACTGCATCTGACCGGCCCCGAACAGATCGCCGACCACCTTCATCCCCGCCAACAAGTGATCGTTGACGATCTCCAACGGCTTATACTTTTTCAACGACTCGTCGAGCGTCTCGATCAGCCCCTTCTTTTCGCCGTCGATGATGTGTTTCTGCAGACGTTCCTCCAAAGGCAGCGATGACAGATCCTGCTTGGACGACTGCGCCTCTGACCCGGCCGGGAACAGGTCCACGAAGATCTGCAGCGGGTCGGTCGTTTTCGTGCCGTCACTCAATTCAACCGGCACTTCCGAACGACGGTCGTAGATCAGGTCCAGCGCCGCGTTCCACTGGGTGTCGTCGATCCGGGTGCGTGGCAGGATCTTGGACACGTGCAGGATCGCGCTGGTCAGCCCGGCCTCGATCAGTTCATGAAGAAAGACGCTGTTGAGCACCTGCCTCGCCGCCGGGTTCAGCCCAAAGCTGACATTGCTCAAACCGCAGGTAATCTGGCACTGCGGGAACTCGCGTGCGATCAGCCGTGTGCCTTCGATGGTTTCCAAGGCACTTCGTCGGTCTTTATCCATCCCCGTCGAGATCGGCAGCACCAGCGGATCGAACATCAGATCGCTCGGGTTCAGGCCGTACTTCTCGGTGGCGAGTTGGTACATCCGGCGTGCGATCGCGATCTTGCGCTCAGCCGTGCGCGCCATCGCCTCTTCCGGGTCTTCGTCGATCGTGCCAAGCACGAGCCCCGCGCCGTACTTCTTCGCCAGCCGGCACAAGACGGCAAACTTCTCCTCGCCATCTTCGAGGTTTGCCGAGTTGATAATGCACTTGCCCCCGGCACACTTCAGCCCGGCCTCGATGGTCGCCGGCTGTGTCGAGTCGAGCATCAACGGGGCGTTGACCTGCTGCACCAGCCGGGTCACGATCTGTTTCATATCGGCGGCGTTGTCTCGGCCGGCGTAGTCCACGTTGACATCGATCACGTGTGAGCCTTCTCGCACCATCTCTCGCGCCAGGCTCATGATCTCGTCCCAGTTCTCCTCCTCCAGCAGCCGCTTGAACTTCCGCGACCCGGAGGCGTTGGTTCGCTCCCCGATGTTCAGGATCGACGTGTCTTGCCTGTATTCGACCGCGCCCATCAGCGACGAAATCGCCGGTTTCCACGGCCGCTTCTCGACCTTCACCGGCGCACGATCACCGACCATCTCGACCAATTTCGCGATGTGTTCCGGCGTCGT
>CAZJCN010000117.1:2826-4785 GCA_964544195.1 uncultured Phycisphaeraceae bacterium
CCCGCGATGTCCGTCCCGATCAGCGTGGTCCCGAACTGCTCGATCGTGACCTGCACCATGATCGGCACGTCATCCACCGTCCGGTTGTATTCCTTCAGCGCTTCCAGACAGGCATTGATCGCACACTTGACCTGAAGGATGTCCTGCGCGGTCTCGATCAGGAACACATCGATTCCGCCCTCCAGCAGCCCGCGACACTGCTCGAGGTAGCTGTCAAACATCGTGTCCCAGTCGGTATTGCCCAACGACACCAGCTTGGTGCCCGGGCCGATCGAGCCGACGACAAACCGTGGCCGGTCAGCCGAGTGGTACCGTTCGCAGGCGGCACGGGCGATCTCCGCCGCGGCCCGGTTGATCGCCCGGGTCTGATCGACCAGATCGAACTCGGCCAGCACCAGCTTGTTGGCACCGAACGTGTCCGTCTCCACGGCGTCGGCCCCGACAGCCAGGAAAGACTCGTGGATCTGCTGAATCACGTCCGGCCGGGTCTGAACCAGCACCTCCGTGCAGTTCTCCTTGCCCAGATAATCTCGCTCCAGGTCCAGATCGAACCGGTGAATACTGGTTCCCATCGCTCCGTCGAGGATCAGAACCCGCTTTTCGAGTTGTTGTGCAAATCGGCTCATTTGTCCATCCATATATCCGGATTAACAGATGATAAGCGGGCGTCCCGATGGAAGCAAGCCGGGGCGGGTATCAATCTGGTCGGCTCATTGTGTCTTAACCGATAGACATTATCCTGCCCGCCATTGTTCACGGGCAGATTGGGAGCAGGCATGACCTGGTGGCAGGCGATCATCTTGGGCATTGTGGAGGGGCTGACCGAGTATCTGCCCGTCAGTTCGACCGGCCATCTGCTGGTTGTCCAGGAATTATTGGGCCTTCATACCGGCTCGGCAGCCGCCAAAGAAGCCGCTGACGCTTATGCGATCTGTATTCAGGCGGGGGCCATCCTCGCGGTGCTCGGCCTGTATGCCGGGCGGGTCCGACAGATGACGCTGGGGCTGCTGGGCAAAGACCCCGCCGGCTGGCGTCTGACGGTCAACATCCTCGCCGGGTTCGCCCCGGCGGCGGTGGTTGGCTTATTGGCCAACGACTGGGTCAAGGGTCACTTGTTCTCCCCATACGCCATCGTGGTTGCGTGGGTGCTGGGTGGGGTGGCGATCATCGTCACCGACCGCTGGCGGCAGGTCATCGTTGACGGGAAGAGTAAACACGGCTTCGAACTCGACGACCTGACTTGGCAATTGGCTTTGGTGATCGGCTTTGCGCAGTGTGTGGCGATGTGGCCGGGGGTGTCCCGCAGCCTGGTTACGATTGTGGCCGGGGTGCTGGTCGGGCTGCGGCTGGCGGCGGCGGTGGAGTTCAGTTTCCTGCTTGGCGTGGTCACGCTCGGGGCCGCCACCGCCTACGATACGCTCAAGCATGGCCGAGCCATGATCGAGCAATACGGCCTTGAAGATATGGCTTTGGGATTCCTGTTCGCGTTCATCTCAGCGGTCATCGCCATCAAGTGGATGGTCGGCTACCTCAAGCGCCACGGCATGGCGGTCTTCGGTTATTACCGCATCGCGATCGGCCTGCTGGTCGGGTGGATGCTGGCGATGGGATGGCTCGGCGCTTAAGTCCGTTGAATCGGGGCAGGTCTGAGCGTGACATACTTTTTCCGCATCGGATCGGCGGGATCGGTTATAGTTTGATCATCATGCATGAATCCAGGGCGGTCGATCAACAAGGGTGGGGGGTATCGGTCCGGTCGTGGCCGGGGGTGCGCCGGCTGCTGCCTTGGGCGGTGGTTGGATGGTGTCTGTTGCCGATCTGGTTCAGCTTGGGCGATCACCCGTTCTATGGCCGAAGTGACGGGCGATACGCCGCGGTCAGCCGGTCGATGGCTGAAGGCGGCAATTGGCTCGTCCCACACCTGATGGGGCACCCTCACCTGACCAAGCCGCCGTTGAC
>CAZJCN010000117.1:4885-8096 GCA_964544195.1 uncultured Phycisphaeraceae bacterium
ATTGGCTCGTCCCACACCTGATGGGGCACCCTCACCTGACCAAGCCGCCGTTGACCTACTGGCTGGAAGCCGGGTGCATGCGGCTGCTGGGCGTGACGGAACTGGCGGCCCGCCTGCCATCGGCCATCGCGGGGTCGTTGACCGTGTTGCTCTTATTCGGCTACGGCTGGCGGCGGTGGGGGAGACGGGTCGGCCTGCTGGCTGCGGGCACGCTGGCGATGATGCCGCTTTTTATCATTATCAATCGGGTGACGACGACCGATGCGCTGCTCAGTTTATTCTGGTTCGCCACATTGGTTACGGGTCAGTTGGCTGTCCGGACGGGGCAGTGGCGCTATGCAATCGGCCTTTGGGTCGCGGTCGCGCTGGGCCTGATGACCAAGGGACCGGTGGCGTGGATCCCCCTCGGCCTGTTGGTGATCTGGCTGGCTGTGGCACGCCGTTGGGCTGACTTTCGGCGTCTGCATCTGGTGACGGGCTTGATCGTGTCGTTGCTTCCTTTGCTGGCTTGGGCGGCGGCGGTGTGGAAGTTGTATCCCGATGCGGCGGCCATGTGGTATCAGGAATCGATCGGCCGGATCGGTGGCGCTCACGCCAAGCACGCACAACCGTTCTGGTACTTCTTTCCCATCTTTATGGGAGGGTTGTTCCCGGCGACGGCGATGATGATGCTGCCGGGCATCAACCTTCCGTGGGCCCGGGTCCGCGCTCAGCTACGGCAGGGCACGGATGCGACGCTCTGGGCGTTGGCTGTCGTGCTGCCTTTCGTCATCTTCTCCCTGATCAGCGGCAAACTCGCGACCTACATCCTGCCCCTGTGTGCGCCGCTGGCGTTGCTCAATGCCCTGATGCTCGAACGGTGGCTGGTCCGTGGGGCGCACACGAACAACGACTCCATCAAACTCCCGGAAGTCGTCAACACCTTGTTCGTGTGTCTGACGATCATCGCGCTGCTCGTCGTTGCGCTGCTGTATTTCGAACGCAGTGCGTGGATGTTCTTGAGCCTGATACTGGCGGTGTTGATGGTGCTGGCAGCCTATTACCTCAAACGCATCTGGCTGACCCAACCTGCCGAACGCGGCCCGGCGCTGGGGCTGGTCTTTGCCTGTTACATCGTCATGGTTTGCGGCCTGCTCGAAATCGAGGACAATATCCTCTCGCCGTTCAGCAACAGGCAATTGGTTACATTCATCCACGAAGAAACAAACCGCTCATCCGTCCCGCTGGTGTCCTACGGCATCGGCGATCAGTCTTTGGCGTTTTATGCGGACAGGGTGCTGGAGGCAGACAGCCCGGAGGAATTAGCCCGGGCCGTAGAGAAGTTCGGTGAGGAATTGGTAATTGTCATCGAACCGGAGGACTGGGAGCGTGTGACCCAGGAGAATCCGGCTTTGGCACAGGCCTACTTCAAGTGGCGAGAATGGCACCGCGGCGTGTCGGGAGAGGTCTGGTGGCTGATGATGCAGCGCCGACCTGCCACGCAACGACTCAGCTTATGATCGTGCTAAAGTCGGCCATTACGGCTCCAGTAACACCTTGATCACATCCGGCTTGGCGGCGGCTTTCAGCGCCTCGATCCCATCAGCCAGCTTGTAGCGACGACTGATCAGGCTGACCACGTCCACCTTCTCCGCCGACAGGGCGTTGAGCGCTTCGCTGAACGGGCCGCATCGGCTGCCGATCAGGTTGATCTCGTCGATGACCAGCGGAGACAGGTCGATGGGTTGTTGTTGGGTCTGCGGAGCAACGGTGGTTTTCATCACAATCGTGCCGCGTGGCCGAACCATCTTCATCGCGGTCACCAGGCCGTCAGCCGAGCCGGTGCAGTCCACGACAATGTCCTGATCCTGTCGAAGTCCGACATCTTGGAGCAGCCGATGCTTGACGCCCCATTTTTCGCATAGCTGCAATTTCTCGGGATGCTTGCCCACACATCGCACAGTCGCGTTGAGCTGACTCATCACCTGCGCGCAGAGCAGCCCCAGTCGGCCGTCTCCCAATACGGTAATGAACGGCCGACCTTCGATCGTTAGCTGTCGAATGATCTGATAAGCCGCCGCAAGGGGTTCCGTGAACACCGCGTGGTCGTCATCCACGTTGTCAGGCACTTCCAGCAGGTTCCACACCGGCAGAGTGAATTGCTCGGCAAAGCATCCGTCCCGGCCGGCGATCCCCAGCACCGTGCGATCCCGGCAATGTTCGCGCAGCCCGGCTTTGCACATGTCACACCCGCCGCACACACAGTTGATCGTGCCGACCACCCGCTTGCCGACCCACCGGCTGTCCTTGCGCTCGGCTACGGATTCCACCACGCCGACAAACTCGTGCCCGAGCACGCCCTCAAAGCCCATATACCCCTTGCACAGCTCGAGGTCGGTGGCGCAGATACCCATACGGGTTGGCCGGATCAACGCTTCGCCCGGCTTCAGAGTCGGGGAAGGGTGGGTGGTCTTGACTTCTACCTGCTGCTTGTGGAGGGTCAGTGCGATCACGGTGCTGTCAGTTTATCGGGTTCTGCTTGGTGTGGGCCGGGGGTCATGCCCTGTCAGGCCTTACATCGGCTAAATCTCGACCGGACAATACTCTGCTGTTGCCTTGTCCTACCGGTGGGGGGTATAAAACGGCCTATGCAAGCCCACCGCCTGCCCGCCCGTCCGCGTGTTCTGATCCTGGCCAACCATGCCAAACCTCTCGTGTGTGACGCGCTACCGGGGATCCGAAACTGGCTGAAGGAGTGTGCCCAACTTGCCGCTGAGGTCGACACCGCGGAGATGACTCGGGACAAGGCCGCATCGTTGCCTCAGGCCGATCTGGCTTTGGTACTCGGTGGGGACGGCACGTTCCTGTCTCAGGCCCGCGCCATGATCGATCGGCCGGAGCCGCTACTCGGGATCAATTTCGGCAAGCTCGGGTTTCTCGCGGAGTTCACCGTCGAGAGTGTCAAGACGCATTGGGACGCCATCCTGTCCGGCCGTTGCCGTACCACCGAGCGCATGATGCTTGATGTCTGTGTCTTTCCTCAGGGCACACCCGCATGGGGCGATGGGAACGATAATACCCCGGAGCCGGTCTTTCGTTCGGTCGCCATGAATGACGCTGTGGTCACCGCCGGGCCGCCTTACCGCATGATCGAACTGGGGCTGGCGATCGAACCGAAATCCAGCCGGACCGCCGCGACGCGTTTCTCCGGCGACGGCATGATTATCGCCAC
>CAZJCN010000118.1:0-7974 GCA_964544195.1 uncultured Phycisphaeraceae bacterium
TACGGCCTGAAACGAACCTTCAAGGTGCTGCTGGACCTCTTGACGGTCAAGTTCCTGGGAGATTACCTGGCGAAACCGATCTACTTTTTCGGTAAAGTCGCAATGGCCGCCATGGCGATTTCGTTTCTTTCCCTGTTTGTCGCCATCATCCAAAAGTTCGGTTACCTGACTGAACACGGCCAACCGGTCATGCTCAACAACAATGTTTTGGTCTTGTTCGCCATGATGACCTTCCTGATGAGCGTGATCTTCCTGATGATCGGTGTGCTGGCGGAACTGATGGCCCGGATCTACCACGAAAGCCAGGATCGCAAACCGTACAAAATCCGCTACATCTACCGCGGTCAATCTGATCCGAACGGTGAAACCAACGCGGCATAAATACCGATGTCGGAATCCCAGCACGCCACAGCACCACCACTGACTCGCGATCTGGATCGGCTGGCTGAAGAGCCTTTCGATCTGGTTGTGGTCGGCGGCGGGATCTACGGAGTATGGGCCACATTGGATGCCGCAAGACGAGGCTTACGTGTTGCCCTGCTGGAACAGAACGATTTCGGTTCAGGCGCCAGCGCCAACAGTCAGCGTGTGGTTCATGGTGGACTCCGCTATCTGCAACACGGCGACATCAAACGGATGCGGGAATCCATCCGTGAGCGAAGTACGCTTCTTCGGGTCGCCGGGCATCTCGTAAAACCGATGCCGTTTCTCGTGCCGACCTATGGCTTATGGCTGCGAGGCCGGCCCGCCATGTGGACGGCGATGAAACTCAACGACCTGATCAGTTCGGACCGCAACAGAAATTTACCCCCTGAGCGTCAATTACCTAACGGCAGGCTCATTTCAAGCGAACAGTGCCTGCGCATGGCTCCGGGGATCGACACCCATGGCCTGACCGGCGCCGCCCTGTTTTATGATGCCCAAGTCACGAACTCCGAACGCCTGGCGTTGGCAGTGGTCCGTTCGGCGGTGCAAGCAGGTGCAGAGGTCGCCAACTACGCCCGGGTCAGAAAGCTGATAGAGGAGAACGGCCGAATAACCGGTCTGTGCGTAGAGGACCGATTGACTGGCCGGGAATTCGCTGTCAAAGCGAAAGTAGTCCTCGGATGTGCCGGCCCGTGGACGGGGCACCCCAATCACCGATTGTTGCCACAAGTCAGTAAACACTCCTTCCAAATGTTGCGGGCTGTGGCCTTGGTTACTCGTGACCTGTTCGACGGGATGGGGCTGGCTCTTGCGTCAAGGGAATCCCATCGTGACAGCAAGGAACTGATCCAAAAGGGCTACCGAAACCTGTTTGTCACTTCCTGGCGAGGCCTTTCCCTCGTCGGCACGTTTTATACGGAATTCGATGGTGATCCTGACACCCTGTCACTTTCCCGCAATGAACTGATTGCTTTCCTTGATGAATTCAACCAGATCTACCCGTCAGCCCATCTTCGGCCGGAGGATGTCAGGTTTGCCTTTGTGGGCTTGCAACCCAGATCACCCGACTCCGACAGCGGAGAACCGGTGGCCGAGAAACGTTACCGGTTAATTGACCACGCAATTGCAGACCGAGTGGAGGGGCTTATCACGGTTCTAGGAGTCAAATGGACGACAGCCAGAGATGTGGCGGAAAAGTCGGTGACGCTGGTGTTGCGTAAACTGGGCAGGCTGGATACGCCCTGCGACACAGCCGACATTCCCCTGTTCGGTGCCCCACAGGTCAGTCCCGATCAGGCACTGCGCGACCTGATCACTCAATGTCCCGACTGGGCGGATGAAACACTGATTACCAATCTCTACGAAACATACGGAACGGATGCAACCTCCGTGTTGCGATTGGCTGAAAACAACCCAAGACTCCAAACCAGGCTGCCGGACCACCCTGAGTGTCTGGAAGCCCAAGTGGTTTATGCCGTCCAAGCTGAAATGGCTCAAACCCTCGCCGACGTCATATTTCATCGGCTGGGTATTGGTTTTGAAGGCTATCCGGGCCGGCCATGCCTGAGTCGATGTGCTGAGCTGATGGGAGCGGAATTGGGTTGGGACCAGAACACCATTAATCAACAGATTAATCAGGTGTTGACAATCTATCGAAGACGAGGTTGCGATATATAGCTGACAGATTACCCATTTTAACGGGCATCTCGTTACCGATTCACTGGAATACGTGTACGTTTACCGCCCGGTAAGGCTCCCAGCAAAAATTCAGCTCATAGAGCCGTTATAGTCGGTATTCAGTTGGTTATTCATTCCTGCAAAATGCTGGTATATCAGGCAGCCGTATGCTAAACTTTCAGGTCACGTAATTTAGGGTGGTATGATCGTCCGGACATGGAAGATCATCAATCGTATTTCATTCTCAGGCAATGAAACTTAACAGGCTCTGATATATATCCATCTGTTCTAACCGCGGCGAGGGGTAGATGCACACGACAAGATCAGGAAGACTTGAAACGGCATTAAAAGCCGGATCTGTCTTGACATCGATAGCTGTCGGATTGGCGTTGACGGCACCGGCACACGCGGTGACAACGAACATCATGCCGTTGGGTGACTCGATCACCTTCGGCCTCGGGTCAACGCACGGCAATGGGTATCGCGGGTATCTCCAAGCCCTGCTTAACGGAACCAACACCGACTACGACATCGTCGGCACGCTTCAGGACGGCACGCTGGATATCGACCGTGACCATTATGGCATCCCGGGAATCAAGGCCTTTGACTTCGGAAACGTCAATAAGAGCCTGCGGGACCAATTGAACATTAACAACGTCTTCCCGACACTGGAAGCTGCCGGGCAGACGCCCGACACCATCCTGCTGCACATCCAGACCAATGCCTTCAACGGCAACGGCGGCGGCGACCCGGCTGGGGTCGAACTGGAACGCCTTCTGCGCGGCCTGACGATCACCGACCCCGGCAGCTCACACTACATCGGACTCAACAGCAACCCCGAGATCATTCTCGCTCGTATCATCCCCAAAGCGGGCAACCCGGCCCTGCCCAACACCGACGGCGGCGTCTATTCAGGGCTCACCCAGCATCAGGCCCGCGTCAAGTCATCGTTCGATTTCAACTACGGCGGCGCGTCCAATCCCCAATGGGCAAACGGGATCGATACGATCGTGGCCTCCCGACCCGAGTTCGACGGTCACATCCGAGTCGTCGACATGTTCCGCATCGACGTGGACACTCTGAACCTGCAATATCTGCTGAACGAGTTCGGATCCTCACTGGGGATCACCACGACCCAGGAACTGCGCGACCTGATCAGCCCCGAGGACGACACACTCAATGGCAGCCCGGTCGACTGGGTGGATTGGGTCATGAACTATGACGAGGTCAACAACACATTCGGTACCGGGACTGACGGGGTCAATTCCGTGCTGTATGCACCCGGAGACACCATCCATCCCAGCGACCTTGGTTACGCGATCATGGCTCAAATCTGGTTCAGTCAGGGCGGGCTCGACAAGATCCTGGGAGACATCGACGGCGATGGTTTTGTCGGGCTCAGTGACATCAATATCATACTGAGCAATTGGAACCAGAACGTCACCGCCGGTGATGAATCGATGGGCGAACTGACAAATGACGGCTTCGTGGGTATCGATGACCTGAACCTGGTTCTCAGCAACTGGAACGCCGGCACTCCTCCAATGCCACCGGGCGGGTCTCAGGTGATTGTGCCGGAACCTACGGTGGTATGGCTCACCGGGGCAGGACTGGGGGTTCTGTTACGAAGGAGGTCCGATAGGTTACGCCAATAAACCGGTCATGCATCGACCTGTACTCTCATGAAAAGGATGCCGCAGGTCTTGGCCGACACTTCTCTTATTGTTCAGAATCGGATCCGAGCAATAATAGTAATTCATGACTTGCGGTCTTACATGGTGCCATCTTCAATACGGCGGCGCCGACCGAAGCTGTGATACGAAACAGGGATTCCGGAAAGGGATCAGGCTTGGGGTCAGAGGCAGCTACAACCAATACAGTAGGGTCACTCAATACGCGATCGCGCACTTCCGATGGCATCGGGTCTCGAGATAGTGCCACGGAAACACCCGGATCGCATCCTCCCCCGCCAACCGGCAAAGATATGCCGTTGCGCATCCTGATCGCCTGTGACAGTGCTTCTCTGCGATTCGGAGGCGAAGCGGCGTTGCCCCTGCATTACTTTCGATTCATGCTCAAGCACGGCATCGACTGCCGGCTGGTCGTTCATGAACGCTGCCGGGAGGAATTGCAACAACACTTCCCGGATGCCCAGGACAGAATTGATTACACCCAGGACTCCTGGTTGGATCGCTTCATCTGGCGTTGTCGAAAAGCCATACCGGGACGTTTGGGGCATTTCACCTTCGGCCTGCTGTTGCGGATCATCACCCAACTCAAACAACGTAAACGTGTTCTTGCTTCCATCAAAGAGCATGGCATCGACCTTGTTCACCAACCCACGCCTGTCTCTCCCCGCGAGCCGTCGGCCCTGTTCGGCTTGGGCGTCCCCTTGGTCATCGGCCCGATGAACGGCGGGATGGACTACCCCGAGCCGTTCCGGCAGATGCAGAGCAGGCTGGTCGATTTCAGCATGTGGAGCGGTCGCCTCTTTTCCAACCTGCTGAACTGCCTGATCCCCGGTAAACGGCAGGCCCAGACCTTGCTGGTTGCCAACCAACGCACCAACCTGGCGCTGCCGTCATGCCTCAGGGGGCAGGTTCACGAATTGGTGGAAAACGGTGTGGACCTGGATGTGTGGCAGTGCCCCCAGCGACCGGCAGATGCCTACAGCCCGGATCGCCCGGCCCGCTTCGCCTATCTTGGCAGGCTTGTGGACTGGAAGGCGGTCAACCTCCTGCTGGAAGCCTTCCAACGGGTCGTGAAGCAGACACCGGCCGCGCTTGAGATCATCGGGGATGGGGAAGAACGCCCGGCTCTCGAATCACAAGCCCGAGCACTGGACCTGCCGGATGATTGTGCCGTTCGGTTCACGGGCTGGCTCTCTCAGCAAGCGTGTGCAGCCAGACTGGCACATGCCGATGTGCTCGTACTCCCCAGCCTGCTTGAATGTGGTGGAGCGGTCGTTCTGGAAGCCATGGCGATCGGCCTGCCGGTCATTGCCACCCGTTGGGGCGGCCCCGTGGATTATCTGGATGACAGCTGCGGAATCCTCGTCGAACCCAGCTCTCGGGAAGATTTCATCGATGGCTTGGCCAGGTCGATGGTGCATCTGGCCCGATCTCCTGAAACCCGACGAAAAATGGGACAGGCGGGCCAGGAAAAAGTCCGAACCCATTTCGACTGGGAGATCAAGGGACGCTGTATGCTCAAGATCTACCAGGAAAGCTACCAACGTTACCATGACAGGACCGCTGCCAGCCTTTAAGCGGCCGGGGAACAGGCGATTCAACCGCAGCCCGCGACAGACCCGATGAATCCAGCATGCAACCGCCAACCTCCACAACGATCAGGTTGTTCTGGCTTTACCTCCTGGCCGTCACCATACTGGCCGGGGGGATGCGGTTGTACAAGCTAAGTGACTACAGCTTCTGGGAGGATGAGCTATACACCGTCCGGTCCAGCGTCACCCTTGATGAGGGACAACTCTCCAAGCGGTTCGGATATATCCCTTCCGCGATCGGCATGATGGTCAATGGTGTCGACCTGAACCGCATCAATCACGACAATACTGCGCAATGGCGGGACTTGGGGGTGACGGAGTTCAATGTACGCATCGGCCCGTCTCTGGTAGGTATCCTCAGCATCCCGCTGTTGGCGTTGGCCGGGCGACGCCTGCTTGGAGATCGTGCCACCCTAATTGCAGCGTTAATCCTCACAGTCTCTCCCTGGCACCTGTTCTGGTCCCAGGCGGGTCGGTTCTACACCCTTCAATTCCTGTGTTACAACCTCGCGTTGATCTGGTACCTGCGTAGCTGTCTCGAACGGTCAACACGATTGGCGGCCTGCTCAGCGGTGGCATTGGTTTTGGCGTTTCTTTCCCAACCGCCGGCCTTGGTCATCGCTGTGGTGCTGTTCGCCGACGTCGTCGGATGCCTGATCCGTCGAGAGCCGGTCGGCCTGAGCAAAACCGGGTGGACATTCGGCATCGGAGCGGTACTGCTGTGCTTGGGCATCCAGGTGTATGACATGAAAAGCAATGTGGACGACTGGCAATATTTCGGGAGCCTGGAAGGTCATTCCTGGAAAGTCATCGCCGCCAGCATGGTGTTACGCAACCACCCGGTCCTGATGGCGTCCGCCGTGTTGTGCCTGCCGGCAATTTGGCGGTCGTCACGCAGACTGGCATCCTACCTTGCCGCAGGAGCTGTTTTACCGGTGTTGGCGCTGATGGTGCTGTCATTCGCACCCAACATGTACGTACATGAACGCTACTGCTTCGTCGTGCACTACGCCTGGATCGTGGCAACGGCGTTGGGACTGGCGATGCTTTGGGAAACCGTGGCAACCCATCGTGGAACCTGGCTGGCCGCCACCGCCACGGTTATCATCACCATGACATTTCTCTGGACCGACCTGGGGTATTATCAGGACGGATACCGTCGACGATGGAAAGAAGCGTTTGCTTATGTTCAACCACGCCGCCAACCGGGCGAAGACCTGGCCTGTTTTTCATCCATCGGCACCCCCATCGCGCGGTACTACCTCCAGACGGATGACGTGCTACCCTACCATGATTTCCCGACCAGTCCGGAAAAACTACACGCCCTGAAACGACCGACCTGGCTGGTGCTCCCGGCCGTGTCCGCGACACGGGGTGAACTGTTCCCGTGGATGAATGATATGGCCGATCTGAAACGATACTACGACCTGCGCGTGCTTCAGCCGTTTGCTTCGGTCCGTGTCTATTACTACCACCCCTCCATGCAAACACAAACCCAAGCCCCCCTCCTCTCTCAACCATGACCCGACCCGCCGTTATGTCATCTCACCGCCGTATTCAGTTACGGGGCATCGCCATCGACGCGTTGACCGAAGCCGATTGCGTTGCACACCTGATGTCTGAACTGGCCGAGGGGCGGGGAGGCTGGGTCATCACCCCCAACCTGGATCACCTGCGTCGGGCTGGGCGCGACCACGAGTTCCGATCGATGTTGACCGAAGCGGACCTGGTGGTGGCGGATGGCATGCCATTGGTTTGGGCCAGCCGACTCCAAGGCACCCCGCTACCGGAGCGTGTCGCAGGCTCCTCGCTGGTCTGGTCCCTGGCGGAGGCCGCAGCACACGCAGGCCGATCGCTTTATCTGCTGGGCGGTGACCCCGGCGCAGCCGAGAAAGCCACGAAGGTGCTGACCGAGCGTTATCCGGACCTTCGCATTGCCGGGATCGACTGCCCACCGATGGGTTTTGACAAGAACCCCGATCGTATCGAACAGACGATTCAAAAAGTGCTGGATGCCCGACCGGACATCGTATATGTTGGGCTTGGATCGCCGAAACAGGAAAGGCTGATTCGTCAGGCCAGGTCAAGGCTGCCACAAGTGTGGTGGCTGGGGGTCGGGATCAGCCTGAGTTTCATCGCTGGAGACGTCAAGCGTGCGCCACGCTGGGTTCAGAAACTGGGGTTGGAGTGGGCACACCGTCTGGTTCAGGAACCGGGCCGACTGGCGAAACGTTACCTGTTGCACGGCTTGCCATTTGCCTTGGTTCTTCTGGTTGATTCAATCTTGGCCAGAGCTCGGCCGCAACAAGCGAATAACCCGGGTGACGACGAGTATTCCTGCCAACCCAAACCGAAACAGGACGTTCATAATCGAACGATATAAAGGTCCTAGCACGGATTATCCTTACCGGAAACGGCTCGGGCAACACATGGGACGCCAGGCACACAAAGGGGTGGGTTCATAACGATGTATCTCGAATCGGACAAGCATCACGGCCCGCCGCATGGCCCAAGCCTCTCCAAGGGGACAGGGCACGCCATGCAGCAGTTAAGTCGACTGCGTGCTGTCCTGTTGCTGGCAGGTTCCG
>CAZJCN010000119.1:0-5666 GCA_964544195.1 uncultured Phycisphaeraceae bacterium
CATCTGTGAGCCGTGTCGTGGATGACGTGACCGGCCCGGATCAGCAGGCGGCCCGGCGCGAGGTACTCAAGCTGATTCACAGTTATAAGCAGGTGGAAGACTTGTTGAATATCGGGGCATACGCCCCCGGCTCCAATCCTGATTTCGACCTCGCAATCGCCTGCAAGCCGGCGCTGGACCGGTTGCTTCAGCAGGGTCGTGGTGAGGTGAACGGGGCTGCCGACTTCGGAGCGGCGAGATCGCAGTTGTTGGCCTTGATGCAGCAGATTCAACAAGCCCGTCAACAGATCCAGAACCGGCCTCGTCAGGCGGCCGGGCCTGCCGTCCGTTGACGGATCGATTATGTGTGGTGCCGGCGGAGCCGGACTGAATGAAAGGCATGGATATGGCCAAATTCCGATTCCGATTTGAAACCCTGTTGGCCCACCGCCGACGGATCGAAGATCAGCGGCAACGTGATCTGGCCAAGCACCTGCGTACTCGAATGATCCTCGTTGATCAGATCCGTGATATGCAGGAAACGATCCGGCAATCCAAGCAGGAGATGGCTGACGGTCTGGTGGGGCAGGTCGATCTGACACGGGTTGGCCAGTTCGCCCGGTTTTCCGGCCATGCGGCGGCGCGTGCCAGACAGATCGTGGTTCGCCTCGCTTCGTTGGAAAAGCAGATTGATCAAGCCCGCGAAGCGTTGCTGGAAGCGACCCGTCAGCGCAAAGCACTCGAAAAGCTCCGGGAAAAACACGAGGCGCAGTGGCAATACGAACAGAATCGACGCGAAACCAATGAGCTGGATGAATTGGCGGTTAACCGTTATGCACGTCAGGCCATGATCGGGGGTGCGATGTGAGGCTGGTCTGGCATGTCTTTATTGGCCTGGTCCTTGTCAACCTGCTCGCAGCAGGGGGGGTCGTCGGCTGGATGTATCTCGACGGCCGGATCGATCGTGAAAGGATTGAAAAGGTTGTTGAGATCTTCAAGTTAACGATTGATCAGGAAAAGGCTCTATTGGCCCAAGCAGAACAAATCGAGGAGGAGAACCGAAAAATGCTGGAGCAGCAGGTTCGCCTCGAAAGCATTGCCGATGGGCCTCAGACTCTAAGAGAACGTCTTGAGCAGGAAACCCAAGCCAAAGAGATCGCGCTGGAACGGCTCAAGTTTTACAACCAGCAAAATGAAGCATTACGGGAGGAGATGGCTCGATTTCAGCGCGAGTACGACAGGCGACTGGCTGAACTGGATCAGAAGCGAGCTGAGTTTGAACAGTGGGTGAAACAGCAGGAAGAAGAAACACGCGATGAAAACTTCCAGCAGGTCGTGGCTTTATACCAGACCCAGCCAGCCAAACAGACGAAACAGGCTTTCCAGGCCTTGATTCAACAAGGAAAGATCGAACAGGTAGTATCGTATCTCGCCGCGATGTCCAGCCGTAAGGCCGGGCAAGTGCTGGCACAGTTCAAAACACCCGTCGAAGTCGCTCAGGCGGCGGAATTACTGGAACGATTACGGCTGCGCGGTCATTACACCCTGCTGGGTGAACAGGACACGGCCGATAGCGAGGAGCGTTCATGAATTTGCTTCCCGTATTCAATTCGCCTGTGAAAGAGATGTTGCCGAACCGTCAGAAGGGGCAGGCAGACGTTGCTGCAATGGACGACTTCGGAAGGCATCTTGACCGGGCTAATGTGCAGGAACCGAGCACTCGAAACAAAAACAACATCTCTCGTGATACAGAAGATTTGAAAAATAACAGAAATCAAGGTCCACACGAAGATGTCTCTGACAATACGGCACGAGACGTATCCAACCCAGATCGGGATACCGTGTCTGACACAGACCCCGCTGAGTATGACGCTCCATCTGGTGTCATCGAGGAAGGTTCCCAGACGGCGGATTTGAATGAGATAGATGGCACGGCATCAGGCATAGTAGAGGAGATCAACGAGGCGCATCCCGTCTTGACCGATGTGAATATTGTAGAGGTTGTCGTGCCAAGCTTGACCGGTGAGGCAGCACACGCAGAGCTGAATCAGGCTGTCGTTAATCCTGGCAATAATCAGTCTGAATCAAATTCCATGAGGCAAGTGGCACAGAATGCGCTTGTTGATAGTCCATTGGGAGGGTTACAGCCCGTCAGTGAGAATGGCACGGCAACAGGGGCAGCCGTAGCAGTTGGACAACAGGCTTTCGCAACTGAAACGGATCGCACCGCCCCCCAGGGCAAAGGCGGTCAGACTACTGGCGCCTCAGTTCAGGTGGTTCATGAGGTTAAGCCTGGGAAATACACAAACGTGTCAAGTACGTCAGATGAAGGCCAATCACAGGATCAGGCTCGACAGCAATCCTCGCACCAGCTTATAGCACATACGGCGACTCAAGCGGGTAGGCAGGCTGCATCTGCTAGTGCTATCAGTATGGAACCTATGAATCCTGCTTCGGCAGTGATGAATGCATCGCCCGTAAGTGGTGAGGGGCATGCATCATCTTCATTACAGACTGCCCATCAAGCAATGACGTCGGACGGGGAGAGTTCTCAGCTTAACACCGCAAGAATTGCGCGTGGGCTTCAGAATGCGGTCAGTCAGAAAGGCGGAGCCGTGACTTTGCGGCTGACTCCTCCGGAGATGGGAACGGTTCGGATTCAGCTGCAGATACAGAACGGAACCGTGAACGCTCAATTTCATGCTGAAACCGAGTCGGCCCGTTCATTATTGCATCAGCAGATCAGTCATCTGCGTACCGCTCTGGAGCAGCACGGCTTGAATGTGGAGCGTTTGGGTGTTCATACCATGCACTCGGCGTCCGGATCATCTCTTCATCAGCAATCCCAAGGTGATACGGATACCCGGTCCGATGACGGGCGAAGCCGAGGATCCTTTACGCAACAACACCAGGGACGAGGCAGGGAATCGGGTGATCGACAGCAACGCGAGTTCAGGGAAGCCATGAACGACGCGGCCTGAAATCGAGGTCGTGCTTAAGGAGTTGAGCCATGTCAGCAGGAGCCATCGGCGGTATAGCAGCTTCTCAGGTTGCTCAATCTAACACAGGCAACAATGCCTTTGCGGAGTTATCCAGCGAGGAGTTTGTGAATATCCTGGTGACGGAATTAACACAGCAGGATCCCTTTGAGCCGAATGACTCGGCGGCAATCCTTGAACAACTTTCCAGCTTGCGAAATATCGAAAGCCAGATCAACCTTCAGGATCAACTCAAGACCATGGTGGACCAGAACGCGATCTCGTCCGCCAGTGGACTCATCGGTCAACGTGTCGCCGGGCTGACCGCAGATAACCACTCGGTAAGCGGCATCGTCCGATCAGTCGTGATTGAGAACGGCAAACCGATCTTGAAGCTGGACGACGGTACCCGGCTGGAAGCGTCGCGACTGACCGATGTGGAAAACCTGGGCGATTTTGACACGCAGGTTGTTCAGCAATTGCTTCGCAACCTGATCATTCTGAACTCAAGCGCGCTGATCGGCAAAATGGTCAGCGGCTTTGACGAAAACAATGCTCTTATCGAGGGAATCGTGACGAGTGTTGAAACGGAAAATGACGATCTGATCCTTGAGCTGGATACCGGGCGGAGATTATCCGCAGGGTCTGTGAAGCGCTTTACCGACGTGCATGAGTGATTCACCCTATGTCAGGAGACTCGGCGCGTGTCGAATAGTGGTGATCTGTTGAGATTGCTCATGCCGGCTGTAAAGCCGGTTTCGACAGAGGGAGAAACTCGGCCGATTCGAGAACCGATCGAATCGCGTACTTTCGAGTCTCTATTGGAAGAAGCAAAGATCGAGATGCCAGCCATGAATGAGATTACAGAGCTGAATTCGGACATGGATAACCATCGTGAATCGGATACAGACATAGAACGGTCGAAGAGAACCTACCCGGGACTTGACGGGTTGCAGGCTATTGAGAACGCGTCTATCAGAAAACTGATAGAGCAACGGTAAAGCTTAATATTCCAAAAAATTACATTCATCCATACTCGTCTTGAAGGCGATTTACGCAGGAGTAAGACATGGCGTTACAGACCGCATTATTCAGCAGCCTGACCGGTATTACCGCGAATTCCAAACTCTTGGCGGTAAGCGGCAACAATATCGCCAACGTGAACACCACGGCCTACAAGAAGAGTCGGATCACATTCGAAACAGAAATCTCTCAGCGCCTGAGCACCGGTTCGGCACCGACGGGTACACTCGGCGGCACCAATCCTTCGCAGATGGGCCTTGGGACACGGTTGTCTTCCATCACGAGAGATTTTTCGACCGGATCGTTGCAGCCCACCGGCATCAATACTGATATGGCGATCGAGGGTAACGGCTTCTTCATCGTTAATATTGACGGCAACACTCGTTACACGCGCACAGGCAACTTTGTACTTGATCGCGATTTCAACCTGGTTAACGCTCACGGCGGATATGTGCAAGGGTTTGGTGTGGATGAAGACTTCAATGTTGTTGAAGGAGTGCTTCAGAATATCTCCATCCCCATCGGCGTGACCACGATTGCGGAACCGACACAGAACGTCAAGTTCGCCGGCAACTTCAATGCCGGGGGCGATGTGGCTACGGTAGGCAGTATCAGCGCCAGTGATGTGCTCTATTCAGATGCCGCTATGACCACTCCGATTGTCTCCACTGATTTACTCACGTCTGTTTACGACTCATCGGGAACGGCTCTGTTTTCAGCGGGTGATGTGATTACCGTGTCCAATGTCACCAAGGGTGGGGCGGAGATCGGTACACGTACTTTTGAGGTCGGTGCAACCAACACCACCGGGAGTGATGACAACGGCACAACCGTGGCTGACTTTATGCAGTTCCTTGATGACATTCTTGGTATCGACACGAGCATTACAAGCGGAACCAGCACGCCCGGCGTGACCATCTCGGGCGGGCAGATCCTGGTCGAAAGCAACGTGGGTGAGGACAACGGTATCCTGTTCAGTGCTTCCAGCATCAAGAACAACAACACAGTGTCATTTGGGTTTACCAATACCCAGGAAGCCAACGGGGGCTCGACTCGCACGACCTTCGTAGCGTTTGACAGCCTGGGGTCCGAGGTTGTAGTCGATCTGCGATTCGTCCTTGAGGACAAGGATTCGACCGGGACCACTTGGCGATACTACGCCGACTCGGTGGATGACACGGACCTCGACTTGGCACTGGGGACCGGGGTGCTGACATTTGATACGGAGGGCAACCTCCTGACCGTGACGAATCCGAGCATCTCAATAGATCGGGCAGGGACCGGGGCGGTGACGCCGTTGAATATCAATCTCCAGTTCAATGATCCGTTCGCTACGGTGACATCCTTGACGGATACGAGCAGCCAGATTGCGGCGATCTCACAGGACGGGTCACAGATCGGTACGCTGGAAGACTTCAGTGTCGGTGAAGACGGGACCATCTCCGGCGTCTTTTCCAACGGACTGCTTCGAACCCTCGGCCGGATACCCTTGGCTGTCTTTGCCAACAATAACGGTCTGGAAGAGTTTGGCGGAAGCCTGTATCGGCCGACCGTCAACAGCGGGATCGCGACCGTGGTTACACCCGGGCAGGCCGGCTCGGGCCGGATTATCGGACGTTCGCTCGAGCTCTCCAACGTGGAGCTGGCGGAGGAGTTCATCAACCTGATCAGTGCCAGTACCGGGTT
>CAZJCN010000119.1:5766-7917 GCA_964544195.1 uncultured Phycisphaeraceae bacterium
GGTAAATCTCTCAGAAGCCATGTTCAGGTGCCGGTCATCTCGTGGCGATCTTAAATATTGCTGACCCGATAGACCGATAAAGACGAAACGGGCCAGTTATTGGCTCCGGTTGAGGTGCGCGTATGGACCTGGGCATATTGTTTGGATTTTTGGGCACGTGGGTGTTGCTGGCTTGGGCTTTGCTGGGCAGCGGCGATGTCACGATGTTCATTGACAATAACTCACTGATCCTCGTCTGCGGGATGACCGCGACGGTCATCTTTTACGCCTTCCCGGCCAAGAACGTGAAAAGCCTGTTCAGTGTGATCAAGAGGGCTGTGTTTTATAGCTCGCCCTCCATCCCCAAGCTGATCGAAGACATGGTTTCCTATGCCGAGATCGCCCGGCGGGATGGGATCCTCAGCCTGGAAAACGTGACGAAGGACATTGATGACCCGTTTATTGTCCGGGGGATCCAGATGGCGGTGGACGGGACCGATCCTGAGCTGATCGAACAGGTGATGACTAACGACCTGGAAAACCTGGCCGACCGTCACGATGCCGGCAAGGCTCTGTTGGATACGGTCGGGAAGTACGCCCCAGCTTTCGGCATGATCGGTACCCTCGTCGGTCTGGTCATCATGCTGAAGAACATGGATGACCCATCCGCGATCGGCCCCGGTATGGCGGTCGCGTTGCTGACCACCATGTACGGGGCGATCATCGCCAACGCGTTGGCCCTGCCTTTGGCGGACCGGTTGGCACGCCGGTCGGCTGAGGAGGTGCTGTACCGAACCATCATCATCAAGGGGGTGATGTCGATCCAGAGCGGCGATAACCCCCGGATTGTGGAACAGAAACTGCGGACCTACCTGCCTCCGAAGGAGCGTGCTTCCGAGGACAGCAAGGAGGCCGCCTGATTGCGGATGAGTCTTGGTAGTCGGTTTGGCCGACGCTCGAGCCTTGGAACAGAAGCGGCAGATCTATGGCCAAATGTAAGTGTCCACCAGCTGGTGCCCCCGAGTGGGTGATGACCTTCGGCGACATGATGTCGCTGCTGCTGACGTTCTTCATCCTTCTCGTCTCGATGTCGGATATCAAAAAAGAGGACGAGTGGAAAGCGGTCGTGGAAGAGGTAAAGAAATCCTTCGGGATGAAAGGCGGTGGTGGGCGGCTGCCGACCGATAACGATCCCGCTCTGACGCTCGTTCAGATCCTTGAAACGGTTCAGAACCAGCAGCGTCGTGAGCAGAACACCTCAAATACGGATGACCCGGGGATGTCCGGCCGAGACCAGCGCGTGACCACCGTCCGGGAAGGAGAATACATTCCGGTCGGGGGCATGGTTACGTTTGAGCCGGGATCTGCCGATTTATCAGCAAGAGAAAAAGCCAAGATCCGGGATTTTATTGAGAATGAGGAGTTCGATATCCGTGGCACAAACTACATCATCGAGTTGAGGGGGCATGCCTCATCCGCCGAATCAGCTTTATTGCCGGACGGTATGGATTTATGGGACCTCAGCTACCGGCGGGCCAAGGCGGTGATGGATTATCTGGTCAGCGAGGAGATCGGAATCCGGCCGGAACAGATCCGGTTGCAGGGGAATGCGGATCGTGAACCACTCCGGAAGCAGGCTTATACCCCTGAGCGACGTTTGATGAACCGGCGAGTTGAGATCATGGTCAGTGATAACGTCATCACGGATTACGCTGTGACACAGGGCCGTGCGAAGTGGTGACTAGAGACAGGTTGAATAAAGATGGCCGATGAAGAGAAAAAAGCGGAAACCGGCGGCGAAACAGAAGCCGGCAAGAAGAAGCTTCCCATCAAGACCATCATTGTGCTTGCAGCCGCTCTGCTCATAGAGGCAGTGGCGATCACCGCGGTCTTTATGATTGCCAAGGGGCCCGAGCCGATCCAAGCTGATCCGGCGTTGGATCAGGCTTTGGCCGACGCCGAACGGCAGGTAGAGGTCTTGGTCATTGCTGACAAGTTTCAGAACACCCGAACCGGCCGTAGCTATCTGTACGACACTGAGATCTATGTGATAATCAAGAATAAATACGTCGACGAGGTTGACGCGACTATTCAGGATATGCAGGCCCAGTTGAGCACGGAGATCGCGACGATCTTCCGCCGGGCCGAGCCTTCCTACATGATGGAGCCGGA
>CAZJCN010000120.1:0-7777 GCA_964544195.1 uncultured Phycisphaeraceae bacterium
TATCGCACAGCCCGACCTCGCCTACTGTGGCGGCCCGACCGAAGCTCTGAAGATCCGTGCGATCGCGTCCTCATATGGTGTGCATACCATCCCTCATGTGTGGGGCACGATGCTCAACATGGCGTGTGCCATCCATTTTCTTGCCACGACATATGTCGAGCCGGGACGACTCGAGCCGGAAGGAATATGGTTGGAGGTGGACCGCACGCCCAATCCGTTGCGTGATGACATTTTTGTCGATCCCCTTGAATTCACTAACGGGAGCGTGTTGGTCCCAGAGGGGGACGGATTGGGTGTAAAACCCGATCGGCGTCAGGTTGCCCGGTTCTGTGTTCAGAAAACAGAGAAATCCGCAAAGTCCAGATCTTTGGGGAGTATCAGCAAGCCGTTTGTCATGAACATCCCGGTTGAATCCGTGGAATGACAAGTCGCAGCGATGAACCAGCGTTGAGACGGACGACGGAGTACTGAGGCTGCGCGGCATGCACAACTTATCATGCATGCTGAATGTCATGAACGCGGACATGCACGAATCAAGTAAGCGCCATGGAGGCCAGATGTCGAATTTCACCAGGTTCAATGCCGCCTCTGTGCTCGTATCGACCTTGCTTGGTTCAATCTGCGCTGCAAGCGTCTATCCTCACACCGATCCGACAAACTCCGAATACTGGGTTCTGGTTCCTGAGGTCAGCGATGAGTTCCAAAGTCCGGCTCTGGATGAGAACAAATGGCATATCCAGGGAACCGATGGCTTTTATTATTCAAACTTCATCGGACGGGCTCCCTCGCAATTCTCAACCGACAATGTTCGTGTAGAAAACGGCAAACTGAAAATCCAGACTAAATGGGATCCTAACTTCAACTTCAGCACCCAGCCGGGACAGGGCGACGTGATGTATGAAAACATCACGACCGCTGCGGTCATCTCCAAACAGACGGTGCAGTACGGCTATATGGAGATCATGGCCAAAGCAGCCGACACCTCCATTTCCAGCGCTTTCTGGATGACTGGCGGCAATGCCGAAGTCGATGTATTTGAGCATTTCGGCAACCCTTCCCTGGCGGGTAAAAGCCACCTAGAAACGGAAATGTGGTCTTCTATCCATGATTGGACGCTGCCGAGGGAAGATAAAGTTGTCTGGACAGAAAGAACACAACTGCCTTTCCGTGTCGCAGACGGTTTTCATATCTACGCGGCAGACTGGACCGAGAACGGCATCAAGTTCTACGCTGATGGACAGCTAATTCATGAAGTGATGGCGGCCGACATCCCGAATTGGCCCGTCAATGATCCATTACGGATCTGGGTCGATTCTGAAACATTCTGGTGGCACGGCCTGCCCGACGAGAACTCACTGCCGGCCGATTACGAGATCGAATACATCCGTGTCTGGCAGCGGGGATCAATACCCGGGGACCTCGACGGTGACGGCTTCATCGGCATTATCGACATAAACATCATCCTGAGCGTCTGGAACTCTGATGGCTCACTGGACCCTCGTGCGGATATCAACGCCGACGGGTATGTGGGTATTGATGACCTGAATACTGTGCTAGGCAACTGGAATGCAGGAACACCTCCATCGATACATGATGATATCCCCGAGCCCAGCACCCTGCTACTTGTGCTGATCAGTGGTGTGATTGTTATATGCCGACTAGGACGCGTTCGCCAAGTATCTGCATGACACTAATCCCACTCGTTGACTGTCATGGACCGCGTTCTACACAACGATCGATGGCATGCGATATCGCATAAGACTTATATGTACGGTCTAAGTTACTTATCAGCACATCACTCGCCGTAAGCAATACTATTCCTCAATGTCAATACTGATCACGAATACAAAGGTAACAACATGGGTTGGATAAGATCGAGCACTATGGATGTTGATTGTTCGACATTAATAGTCACGTGCACCGTAATCATGTTGTGGCTGTCTGTCATACCGGTTATGGCAGATCACCCGTTGCCCTACTCCGATCCCGAGAACAAGGGGGGCTGGATCTATAATGAATTGATCAGCGATGAGTTCGACGGGGACACTGTGGACGAGGACCGTTGGTTTATCGTCGGCAAGTTCGTGGACGGCAAGCCCGTTTACAAACATCCGGATGATCCGCATAAGAAGGTCTGGAAAGGCAGGGCGCCCTCCCAATTTTCCGGCCGAAACTATCGACTGGAAGACGGCATGCTGATCTTGGAAACGCGTTGGGAACCTGACTTCCCGTTTGAAAAAGAAGTTCGTCAACCTGTTTTTGGCCCCGCCCTGCCGTATGAAAACATCACTACCGCGTGTTTCATCGGTCGCCGCGAGTTCAAATATGGATACATCGAAATCAAGTGCAAGCCGGCGGATGCCGAGGTCGCCAGTGGGTTCTGGTCGATGGGCAAGAATCTTGAGTTCGATTTTTTTGAATTGGTGGGATACACCAGCAATCCCCAAAAGAAGTTTTTGGAGAGCCAGCTATGGTGGTCGATTCGTGACTGGAGAAAACCCCTGGTCGGGAAGCCAACTTATACAGAGAAACGCGATGTCGGGTTTCGCGTGGCAGATGATTTTCATGTCTGGGGGATCGAATGGGACGAACACGGAGTTAAGTATTACATTGACGGCAAGCTCTTCTCCGAAGTAACAGCCGAGGAGGTAAGGCGATGGGCCCGTGAAAACAGGGACGTTCCCGAAGATTACGACGGGTATGTCGCCACCGTTCCAATCCACATCTGGCTAGACAATGAAACCTTTCCTTGGGTGGGGCTGCCTGAAAGCAAGGAAGAACTTGAAGCCAACAGCCCTGAAGATGAAAAAGACGATGGCGTGGTCGACTATGTAATTGAATATGTCCGAGTCTGGCAGAAACCCCACCAAATCTCGCAAGTATCAGAGGAGTGAGAGAGGATTCAGCTCAGACATGATCGACTTCAATGGCAACTGGCTATTTACGTTAAGTGACTCGCCAGACTACACACTTACGACCTATACACCCGTTAGCTGGAAGCCCATATATCTGCCGCACGACTGGTCGGTCGAATTCAATTTCTCACGTGATTTGGAAGATTGCACGGCCTTCCTTCCCGGAGGTATAGGGGATAACGTCCTGAATCATACGCACATTTGAAAAGGCAGTCCTCTGAGCGGATGGTGTTGGTGTGTTAAACAACCCCATTCACAGGAGAACTGCCATGACGGATGATATTACAGCGACGGACCGCGGGATGAAAGACGTATTCAAGATCGATGAGGCCCAGGTCCGGGGGCATGTGGACCGGATCGTGGTCGAATCGGTGGAGCAGACGCTGGCGTACATGAGCTTCCCGCGCGAGCACTGGACCCGACTACGCACGAACAACCCGCTGGAACGGCTGATGCGCGAGATCAAGCGTCGGACCAAGGTGGTCGGCGCGTTCCCCGATGGCAACTCGGCGGTGATGCTCAGCGCCGCGCGGCTGCGTCATGTGGCCGGGACACGCTGGGGCACACGCAAATACCTGGACATGGACCGGCTGACCGAACTGGAACGCGAGCGTGAACAACAGGAGCAAGCGTTGGTGACAGGCGTGGCGGTGTAGTCGCGCGAAGGTTGGCAGGCCCTCCGCTCGCTGCGCTCGCTCCGAGCCTGCCAACCTTCCATCCCCCAGAGACCGCCTGATCAAAAAGTGCGCAACTTGACGGACATCTATGAGCAAGCCTTTGTCAAGTGGTCGCAGGCCGAACGCGGGGGCTCCAAACATCTATCCGGCATCACCCGAGGGCGCGCCACAGGGTTGATTGCGAAAGCCAGCCTCATTCACTACCACGGGGTCGATGCCCCAGTCCGTCAATCGAGGTCTGGCATCCTTGGTCCGCGTCCGCTTGATCTGCTTGCCACGATGCCGTGATCCCAAGCTACGCCGCCTGGCCTGCCGGCATCGACTGTTCCTCTTCTCGCCAAGCCTCGCCCGTCTGGAGCATCGCCAGCATCACGCGGGCTAGGTAGTGGGCCGTAGCGATCAGCGCCTTCTTGTTGCGGTCGTCACGCTCATGCTTCATGCGTTCGTAATAGGCCCGGATCGTTGGGCTACGGCGGATGCCTTGCCAGGCGGCCTCGGTGAGAACCTTCCGAACGGTGCTCGGGCCCTCCCTCGTGATCCGGCCCATCCGATTGGTGCTGCCGGATGCATCCTGCCTCGGCACAAGTCCAAGATACCTGCCGATCGACTTGTTGCGACCGAAACGCGAAGGGTCATCGACGTACGCCAGAAAGGCCTCGGCCGTTCGAATGCCCACGCCGGGGATCGTGCGCAGCAGCGTAATACCCGGCAGCCTGTCAGCCGTCGGGGCCAGAGCCTTCTCGACACGCATGACCTTCCTTGTATGGTGCCGCACGTCATCAACGAACTGGTCACGCCGTAGCGCCGTCACCTTGTCGGGGAATTCGACGGCCTCAAGCCAAGCCAACCCAGCCGCGGTCCACAGCCCCATCCCCTTGGGCGCCTCGAACCCGTGCGTACGCAACAGCGCACGCAATGCGTTCTTCGCCCGGGTCCGTGCGGCCACGCACCGATGCCGGTGCTCGATCAGACCACGCCAAGCCCGTGTATCAATCGATGGAACATGCACGGCTGGTACTTCGTCAAGGTACAGAAGCTTCGCCAGCTTCTCCGCGTCGGCCCGGTCGTGCTTGTGCTGGGAGCGAAAGATCAGTCGGAGGTGGCCGGGATGTGCTACGACCACACGATCTGCGATAGGTCGGAGCTGGTCGTAAAGCCATCCGTAGTTGCACGTCGCTTCGTAGCACACGCGGAATGGATAATCGAGATCCCGCAACCGATCGACCGCGTTGCGTGGATGACCTTTGACCGACTCGCGCTTGACTACGCGGCCCGTTGGGCCGAGGATGCAGAGGGCCGTCGAGTGTTGATGAATGTCCAATCCGATTGAATACATCGCAAGTCTCCTGGTTGAGGTTGAAGGACCGAAGCATCTTCAACCTACCTCACTGGGAGGCTTGCTTCATAGACTCACTACCCCAAGCACTAACGGGGGAACTTCGGCATGCTGGTTTACCTCGGGTTCTTTTGATCATCGGCAGCCAATACGGCCTCATGCACCACCCCGATGTTCCGTATTGCTCGTTCAAGCCACTTTTCCAATTTAGCCAGGCGCTCGGGGTCGTGGCTCTTAACCTCATTCAGGATGTATTCCCATTCGCCTTGCTGACCCTCTAACAACGTCGCGGCGGCCTCAACCGCTTTCAGGTTCTGCTGGCTTCTGGCGTGATACCAAGATGCGGCCAGGATAATGTTGGCTGCTCACGACACCGTCACTAGCACTCTTAATAACAGGCCCTTGCGTTCCATGACGTACCTCCTGGTCTAACAATGACTATGTTTCAGGTGTTAACAAAAGAACATGTGTCTGTGCCAGAACATGTATCCGTACTAGAACACACATTGCTCTGTTGACGCCATAACGCCTGTCCCCATCCCCCGGCTAACGCCGGATGGCGTAGGCCAGCACTTTCATCGCCGCGTCGATCATCCGGCCGCGGTCCGTCCTCGCGTTCAGCGTCGAACCCGTCGTCCGTTTCAACGCGCTGTTGTAACATTCCACCAGCCAGCGTCGGCCATAACCCAGTTTCTTCAGCGTCTTGTCCGTCATCAGCGAGCGGTACTCGCCGCCGGGCTTGCCTGCCTTGTGCTTCACCGGCTTGATCACCGGCATCACGCCCCAGTCCTCGTGGCAATAACGATGCACCCACTCCGCTTCGTAGCCGGGGTCGGCATATAAAATGTCCGGCGTCACGCTCCGCGCCGCCTTGTCCATCAACTCACGCGCCGGCGTCCTTGCTTTTGCTCATCCACCCATTGCAGCGCAATCGGTCCACACTGTCAAGTATGGTTTCAACAGAGCAACAAGATTCATCATGGGGCGACCCATCCCATTGCTTCCTCAAGCTTGTATCTGACAACTTTTTATCTCAATCACCCCCATCGGGCCGAGTGATTCCACGTCTAAGCTTCGCCGCGTGTTATAGTGCATGTTCCACTTCATCAGAGAACGCAAGACATGGCACAACATGAAACCAGACGTGATTTCCTCAAGCTGGCCGGCAGCTTTTCGGCAGGGCTGATGCTCGGCGCAACCGGCTGTACCGCACCGAGCGGATTCAACGGCGAAAGTAAACCCGCTGTCGGTGTTGATGCCGCGGGACTCTCGGCCCCTCCGATGGACACCGTCCGCATCGGCATGATCGGTGTGGGCGATCGGGGCAGCCAGCATATTAACAAGCTCATTCATATCAATCATGCCCACATCGTCGCCATCGCCGACCCTTTCATTAAAGCTGCGCGTCGTGCCCGTCGGACCTGTGTGGATGCGGGTTTTACTTCTCCGGACCTCTACATGAAAGGCGATTACGACTACCGCCGTATGCTCGAACGTGATGACATCGACGCTGTCTGGATCTCTACCCCCTGGCACTGGCACGCCACACAAGGCATCGACGCGATGCTTGCCGGTAAGCACGCTTTCATCGAGGTCCCGATGGCGCTGACCCTCGCTGAGCTGTGGCGGCTCGTCGATACATGTGAAAAGACCGGCCGACACTGCATGATGATGGAAAACGTCAACTACGGACGCGAAGAACTACTCGCCCTGAACCTGTGTCGAAGAGGTGTACTGGGTGAGCTGTTGCACGGCGAGGCCGCGTACATCCACGACCTGCGCTACCAGATGAACGACGTTGAACACGGCACCGGCTCCTGGCGCACCGCGTATCACGCTAAAGAAAACGCCAACCTCTACCCGACCCACGGTCTGGGCCCGATCGCACAATACATGAACATCGACCGCACCGACGACCGGTTCGACACCATTGTTTCATACAGCAGCCCCGCGCTCGGTCGAGAGCGATACGCCCGACTCAATCTCCCCGAGGGACATCCTCACCGTCGCCTGAAATACATCTGCGGCGACATCAACACCAGCATCATCAAGACCCAAGTCGGACGCACCATCATGGTCCAGTGGGACACCACCACGCCAAGGCCTTATACCCGCCACAATCTCATCCAGGGAACCCAAGGCGTGTTCGCCGGCTTCCCCACACGCCTGGCACTGGAGGGCCGCGATAACTACCACCAGTGGACCACGGGCCGAGACATGCAGAAGTTCGATGACGAATATGAACACCCGCTTTGGCTCCGCATGGGCGAACAGGCCCAGCGGGTCGGCGGGCACGGCGGAATGGACTTTATCATGAACAGTCGGATCATCGAATGCCTTCGCGGTGGTGAGCCGATGGACCAGAACGTTTACGAAGGCGCAAGCTGGTCGGCGGTAAGGCCGCTAAGCGCCTGGTCGGTCGCTCACCACGGCAGGCCAGCCTCGTTCCCTGACTTCACCCGTAGCCGTTGGCCCAACATCTTGCCGTTGGGCATTATTCAATAACGTCGAAAATGAATCGACACAGCGAACTAAACCCCAAAGCCTAGGTAGTTACACCATGGGCCGGCCAACCGGGTGAGTGAACATCACGCCCACGAAATATGACACACCCAGGCGGATGATCGGTTCGGGCTGATCATACTTTGCGCATGATGCACATTAAAAAACCCGCCCGGGCTTGATGCGCGGACGGGTCCGGGGTTGAGTCGACGGGATTCGGGACTAGATCTTGAACTTGCCGATCAACGCCAGCAACTGCTCGGCCTTGCTCGACAACTGTGTCGCCGCCTGCGCCGCCTGCTGGGCGCCTTCGGTGCTCTGCGCGGTCACCGCCGTGATCGATTCGA
>CAZJCN010000121.1:0-7685 GCA_964544195.1 uncultured Phycisphaeraceae bacterium
AGCGCAACCCGAACATGCGCCTAACCTGCGCGCGAGATCAGAGTGGGATGCGTATCAGTAGTCAGTTGGATACGGCTGTTGAGCCTGCCCGCCAGATCGTGCGTGAACTCGAACGCGGCCCCGCCGTCACGCTCGCCGACCAGCCAAGTAATCGCCAGCTTGGTATCAGCGTCCAAGGCAACCCACGTCCAGATATCGCCGTGGCCCGCCTTGCCCTTCTCCACGCTCTTTTGCCTGGCTCCGACGAGGGACCAGATTTCGTCCGCCTAGACGCGCTGGGTATGCAGGCCCCGGACGTGTAGATTGTGCCATTCCCGGCAGGCGTCGCCCATATCCACCAGCAGCTTGGCGACCGTGTTCTTGCTGAATCCGGACGTGCGGCCGGTGGACCGGATGGAGCAGCCTTCCACAAGCCAGGTCACGATCCGGGCACGGTCATCGGTGGACAGCTTTTTCATACTGGCCAATATACTTAAGCTTGGGTTTTGTCAATAGCATTGTACGGAAATTTTACAGTATAGTGACGTAATAATGTATAAAAAATAATCAATGGAGCGTAGAAAAATATCCGATAGATCGTATAATAGGGGTGGCGGATAGGGGTGGGGCGATCCGCAGAAAGGGATGCAACGGAAAACAGTAAGGAGAGAGTAATCTATTATGACCCAAACAACGCTCGACATTTCGGAGGCACGGACGCAGATCAGCAGCTTGGAGCAGCGCCTTCGTGACGAGCAGGTAATCAAGATCACAAAGCATGGAAAAGATGCTTTTGCCGTAGTGAATCTGGATTACCTTGAGGCTGTTCTTGAAACAATCGAGATCATGTCAGATCCCGAATCTTTTAAGATGTTTCAGCAGAGCCTAGACGACCTCCGTAACGGTCGTACTATTGACCACGAAGACCTAAGAAACGAGTTTGGTTAAATGAAGCGCGTATCCATCTCTTGGTCTAAAACAGCAGTCACTCAACTCCGCGCGCTACCCCCCAAGGTAGCGCGCGGTCTGTATAAAAAGGCCGACGAACTATACGGCTGCGATGATCCTCGACAGGCGCATAAGCCGTTACAGGGGCCATTAAAGGGGTACTACCGCATTACCTACGCGCGATATAGAGCGATATATCGCGTCCTAGAAGAAGAACTGCCCAACGGGGATTCATTGGTGCATCTGAAAGTGCAATTTATTGCTGCCGGAAAAAGAGAGGAGCGATCCAAGCAAGACATTTACCGGGTTGCCGAAAAAATCATTCAGCTTGGGATCATCGGCCACCCGGAGCCAGATGAGGATTAGGGCCTGTCGGTCCACCGCGATTTAGCGGCATTCTTCGCAATCTCCCGGCGCTGTTCTGGCGTCAGCTTTTCAGCCCGTGCCTTGCCCCCCTTAAGCCCACCCTTGCGCCCCAGCTTCACCACCGCTGGGTCTTCCCCCGCGTCCGGGTCCACTTCCTATGCCTGCCCCGTGGCAAGGTCCACGATGTGCTTGGCGAGCTGATTGGCGTCCTTGGGCCGCTTGGGTTTCTTGTCAGGATCGGGCTTGATCGGCTTGTCTATCATGACCATATTGTACCCGACGATCCAGCCGGGTCAGATTTCAGACTGACCCACTACCGCGTCCAGCCGGAAAGAGAAGGGGATGGGGCCTGCACATCCTTGCGGATCGCTTCGAAGGCCTGTTCCACCATGTCGGAGGAGTCGCCCACGAGGTAATAGACCATGTCTCCGTGGCGGAACACCAGCATGGGAGCCTGTTTGTCCGGGGCGGCGTACAACCGATCGGGTTGGATCCCGGAGTCCGGGTCGGCGGGTCGCATCCACAGGCTCAGCCGTTCGCCGTTCCGGGACTCGTAGACCAGATGCACCGCCCCTTCGCCGGGCAGAACGCAAAGCCCGGCCATGTCAAACGTCATGCCCAGTTCAGACAGGTCCAAGACTTCGGGATTGATCGGTTTCTGGAAGTAATCGCTCAACGCCCCGGGCAATTGGGCCAAGTCCTGCGGGAACTTGTCCCGGCCGTGCAGAGGGGCCATGTGTCGTGAGCAGGTGTAGTGGCGGGCACCGAACTGCTCGACCGCCGCCGCACTGAGGATGTTCCCGGCATCGATCAGCCTAGGAGTGGGGCTGAAATCGCCAGCCTTATTCAAGGCGATCAGCGCACCCACAAAGAACAACGCAGCCACCGCGGCGGGCAGCCACCGGCCGATGACCGCCAGAACCGCTGGGCGTTCCTGTTCCGGTCGTGAAGGGGTATCCGAACCCTCAGCATCAAAGGGGGGCTGTTTTGCAAAATCCGCGATTCGGGCACGCAGGGCATCCGGAGCCCCGGGGGTGGATTCACCCATTACCTTGGCCACCGCTTCGCGCAGCTTCTGCTGATCGGCAACACGCCGGGCAAGCGCGGGGTCCGAACTTAGACGCTGCAACGCCCGGCCGTATTGCTCGCCCGTCAGCTCGCCGTCGGCGAATGCGGCCAAGAGCTGCTCGTCATTATGGATGGGTAGGTCTTTGCTCATAACTGACTTTGGGCTTTACGCCACTATTTCTTTTAACCATTCGTACCCTGACTTTCTTCCCGGAATGATCCGACTTTTCGCTCATTTTTTGGACACAATGTCAGTCTTTTATCGGAATTTAGACTGATATCGGCTATCGGCAGCCGGTACGTGTTTTAGGCCCAATCAGGGCGATTCCTCCGGCTTGATACCGTATTCGGCCGCCAGTCCCGCCAGCGATTGCGACAGGATCGCTCTCGCCCGGTACAGCCGACTCATCACCGTTCCCAACGGCACATCCAGTACGTCGGCCACTTCACGGTATTTCAGCCCTTCCACCGCCCACAGCAGCAACACCTCCCGGTAGTGATCGGGTAGCTCTTCGATCGCATGCTTCAGTCGGTCGTCCACCTGCTCCCAATCCAGGTGCGACAGGTCCCACGCCGGCCCGGCTTCGTCGGGTGCCTCCGACCCGTCCGCCTGATAGGACAGGTCGTCCGACAACGACGGTTCGCGGTTTTTCCGACCGACTTTCGTATAGAAATTGTTATGCAGGATCTTGAACAGCCACGGGCGAATACCCGATTCCCGCAGCTCGAACTGTCCTTCGGCCCTGAAAGCTTTCAGATAGGTTTCCTGCACCAGGTCAGCCGCATCATCCGGGTTGCGTGACAGGTGCATCGCCATGCGATACACCGCATCAAGCTCTGCCATTGCCAATTCACGAAACGCTTGGCTGTCCAAAGCCCAGGCCCTCGGTGGTGGTTGGGTACGTGTGCTCGCCGAGGTCTATTGTAGGCCCTTGGCAGCATTTGGCGACCACACCCCGTCGTGGATCCGAGGATTTCTTACGATCGAGCGGCAGGCGGTGTTACCCCGAGGCATGTTCGTCAGCTCGGGCTGATGACGACGGTAACGGTAATTGTTCAGCCAGGTAAAACCAAGGACGGGTCAGGTCCCGGCTGAAACGCCGAATCTCTTCTCGAATCGGTGACTGGATGGACTCGCCGATTCGACCGAACACTTGATCGACCGCCGGGGCCTTGTCGGGCAGACGTGTCAGTTGTTGGGTCTGTGAGCGGAGCGCTTGGCCGGTCGTCCGGACTTGTGACTCGATCGGCTCCCAGAGTTGCGTCAGTGATCGTTGAAAGACCTCGCGTGATTCGTGCAAAGCTTTGGGACCACGCGTAGCTGAGACAGCCAACCACACGCCGAACCCGGCAAGTATCACCGTACATGTCATGGGTGCCCACCGGAACCACACCCGTAGCCGGTCTGTATTCATAGCCGGCGACCGATGCCTGGCCATACGTTTGGCGGGATAGCGTCCGACGGGCCATTGTGTCTGGTCCAACACCTCCCGTTGGGCGATGGCCTGACGGCGCAGTTCAATATCCAACGCTCGAAGGTCGTCCGGTTTCCCGTGGTCTGATTTCATCAGTTTTCGGAGCATGATACCACTCCTTCCTTCACACGCCCTGAATCTATGTCCCTCAAGTTTTGTTTGCTCTGAGTTTTGGGAGCCGTCTTGATCGCGCATGGTTTCGTGTCAGATCGTTCGTCGGCAGGAAAGCTTGATCCCAAGTGTTTGAGAAGTGCTCTACGTGCCCGATAGAGCAATACCCGTACATGCACAGCCGTCAGTCCAAGTACACGAGCGATCTGCCTGACATCAAGGTCTTCACCGTAGTGCAGCCATAAGGCTGTGCGCTGCCTCGGTTCAAGGACCCTGTCGGCTAACGTCCACAGCCACCGCCGGGTGTCCTGTTGTTCCATGCTGTCTGCCGGATTCGGGCGGTTGTCCGGTGTGATGTCTACGTCGCCGGACCCGATCGGCAGCGAGCGTTTCCGATTCGAATCGATCGCTAACCGAACAGTCAGCGTCATCAGCCATGTCTTGAAGGGGCGTGACGGGTCGTATCGGTCGATGCGTTGGTATGCCCGCATCAGGGCCTGTTGGGTCAGATCCTCGGCATCTTCCCTGTTGCCCGTGCGTTTCTCCAGAAGGTAAATGAGCCTCGCTCGGTAACGGCGGTCCAGCGCTTCGTATGAGCATACGCACCCACGCTGGACACGCCGGGCGAGTGTTTCATCGCTCGGCGTGTCCGTGCTGTGAAATCCGGCGGTATCACGTACCTTCACTGGAAACGCTTCCTACTCGAACGACAGGACGACCTTTTCTCAGGGTGTAGTCGGAATGGGCGCGGTTTCATTGTGCCCGTTTCCATGATGATTATGCCCGTGGGTATGTGCTTGGTCGAGGGCTTTCAATTGTTCAATCAGGCTGAGCAGTTTTTCATAGCTGCTGTTGAAGCTCGCGGTGACCTCGGTGCTGTTGGGGGCATGTTGGAGATTGATCAGGCTGCCCAGCTCGCCCAGCGGTTGGGCTTGCGGCTCCGCCGTCGCTGCCAGTTGCAGCATAGCCAATCCGCCCCGCAGCAGTTCATACACCTGTTGGGATCGGATGGCATCAACCATGGTTAATGTGACCTTGGCCTGAACCGCGTCGCCGATCTCACTCAGAGCAAAGTGGCCGTTTTGGACCAGTTGAGCGACCGCCGAGGGCGGCCCGTCTGCCTGTGCCACCGCTGCCAGCTCCGGTAGCCCGTTGAACCACGCCTCGATGAGAGTGTTCCCGTTGGCATCGTTCGGCGTTAATCGGGCGTCGGCGTCCATGGTCAGGTCCACCATCCGCCGTGTCCGATCCGGATCGAATGAAGCTACCAGATAGAACGAACCCGTGCCCGGCCGCTTGGGGATTGCGCAGTAGATCCGGCCGGTCGGATCGTTTTCGTCCGGCAACGAATGAATGATCACGCTGTCCCGGTACACATCCGATTCATACCCGGGTGCCGCGAGCATCAGCCCGTTGAGGTTCCCCGATGTCGGACCGATGTCAGCCACCAACGCGAAGTCACTCTTGTCGTAGCTGGTCCCGAACAGGATCGTCTGGCCGAGCGAGTGGCGCAGATCAAGGCCGGCGGTTTCGTTCAACTCGTCGATAATCGCGTCAATGTTGGGTTCTTCCTGGCGAACCAGATCAAGAATGGTCTGGCCCAACCGGCTCTGATAGACCTTCGACGGGTTCAGGACCACGGCAAAACGGACATCTGCCGGAACCAGCGTGGCCTGCTGAGCGACGGCCGGGCAGGCCATAACCAACAGACAGAGTATCCATGTCAGTCGTGTCCATAAGCTCATCATCTTGTCTCCTGCTGATGCTGGGTTGTGTCTGTACACCCCCTTATACGCAACCCAATTCACCCGCGTTACGGGTATCATCCTGAATATGAGCAAAAAACTCACGGATATCCGACTGGGCATCATCGGTGGCAGTGGTCTGGGACAGGCGTTGGGCGCCGAGCAAGGGCAGACCGTCGAACTGGACACCCCGTTCGGTAAGCCCAGCTCTCCCATCACTATGACACAATGGCACGGCCGGGATGTCGCCATCATCCAGCGCCACGGCATCGGCCACACGCTTAACCCCTCAGCAGTCCGTTATCGAGCCAATATTTACGCGCTCAAATCACTGGGCGTCACTCACATCCTCGCCAGCGGCGCGACCGGCTCACTGCGAGAGGATATCCACCCCGGTGACCTGGTTATCGTTGATCAGTTGATTGATAAGACTTACAAACGACCCAACACGTTTTATGAACACGCGGCTGTGCACGTTGAGTTCGCCGAGCCTTTCTGTCCGGTCATGCGTCGATGGTTGATCGACGCCGCTAAAAAGCTTCGCGATGTCCGTGTGCATGAAAAGGGGACTTACGTCGTGATGGAAGGCCCGGCCTTTTCCACCCGGGCCGAGTCTAACATGCACCGGCAGTGGGGGGGTGATCTGATCGGGATGACCGCCATGCCCGAGGCCAAACTGGCGCGTGAAGCGGAAATCGCTTACGCCATGATCGCGATGCCCACCGATTACGACTGCTGGAAACCACATGATCCCGGCACGCAACCGCAGGCATTACTTGAAGAAATCATCGGAAACTTGCAGAAAGCGACACGGGCTAACATCGCCCTGATGAAGCAGGCGATCGAAGACATCAGCATCCTCACCAGCGAACCCAGCCCTGCTCACAACGCGCTGGCGCTTGGTATCTGGTCGGACAAATCGCAGATCAGCCCCGGCGAAGTGAAGCGATTGGAAGTGTTGTGGGGCAAGTATTTCAAGTGACCCGGATAATCCATGAACACCACCGGGGGTGAAGCCGGGGTGGCGTGTCGATGAAGCTATGATGCTGGTGATTATCCGCCGTTTTTACCTGGCTTGGGCGCGGGTTTTTCACCGCGGGCTTTCTGGTCGGCCAGCTCCCGGCGGTTGATTGCCGTTTCCCGTGGGAAGTCGAAGGCCAGTCGGACCTTGTCCCCTTGGATCTCGACGATGCGGATCACACCCTGCGGATTCTTCGGGTCGCCGATGACGACTTCTTCGCCGACCCGGCGTGTCAATGCGAGCATGGTCTGGTCTCCTGACCTTGCCGGCCTGTTCCGCTTGCGCAAGCGGCAACGGGATCTCGTCCTGAGGCCCACCTTCTGTATCGGCGGGATCAGCTCACCTGTTCAACGCCGGTAACTTCCGGGATTTTTTCCCGGACGTTCCGTTCGATTCCCATCTGAAGGGTCATGCTGCTGGAAGGGCAGCCGATGCAGGCCCCGTGTAATCGGACCTGCACCACGCCTTCATCGGTCACGCCGACCAGTTCCAAGTCGCCGCCGTCGGACTGTACCGCCGGGCGAATCCGTTCGATCACAGCCGCGACCCGGTCGAACAGGCTTTCCTGGTTCTCGCGGGGATTGGCGGACTGGCTGGGTTTGGAACCTTGAGGCATCGTGGGGGATTGTCCAGATTAATAACGGGCACACCTACGTTTACAACGCCATATCATAGGCCCGCTGTGAAGTTGGGACAATACAGCTCGCCGCCCGGCAGAACAGGGTGGATTACTTGTGGATTGGGCCAGAAGGCCAATATGGCTATAAGAATATAAATGTCAATATATTGAATACGATCATCGGGGGTCCGAAGAAGACGAATGGCCCCGGACCGGTTAGGGGAGTCTCGCCGCATGGTTTGACTGGTTGGGGACCGAGTGATACGCTTACCGCTCAGCTGACGGGCCGATTGTGATGATTGTGCCCGGCCGATCCGGGGCGGTCAGCGTTTTGTGCCGGAAGATAGGGGCGC
>CAZJCN010000122.1:0-7663 GCA_964544195.1 uncultured Phycisphaeraceae bacterium
ATATCGAAATACTGCTGCGACCCGCAATCGAACATGAGGGTGTGTCCGGACCATTGCAGCAGGTAGCACGAGCCGTCCCCGACGGAAAACATGGTCAGCAGCGCGGCCGGAGCCGTGTCAGACTCGCGGCCGAACCAGCTGCTTCTTGTGCTGAACTGAGAAACGCCCGTCCACAGCAGCAGGATCACAAGAGACGCAATCAACGCACGACGCCGGCCTGCAAACATCCCGGACAGCACAGCGATAACCCACCCGGCTATCCCGATTGTCCACGCCACCGTCGGCTGCCAATCCAGAAACAGGGCAACCCCGGGCCAGTCAGCGGCATGATCCACCAGGCCACGCAATGTATCACCCAGCCAGGACATCGGCCCGCTGATCACCACTCCCAACGAGGGATACAGCACCCCAGCCAAAATCTTGAAGTACCCCACCCCCAGCACCGCCGTGATCACCGGCAGCGCCATCACGGACAACAGAACCGCCAGTGGATTCACCATCATGAAGTGATACGCGACCAATGGCGACACCACGGCAAACGCCACAAGACTGACCGCCAGGTAATCCACGCACCAACGCCCGATGACCCATCCCACCCCGGCCGACTCCGGCATCACCACCGGCCGCGGCCAAAGCCATTCCGCCACCCTCGGCACAAACAGGATCAATCCACCGACCGCGGCAAAACTGAGCTGGAAGCCCGGCGTAAACAACTCACCCGGCCGCCAGATCAACACGATGATCGCCGCCAGCGCCAACACGTCCATCGGCCTGGGACGACGCCCCGTCGCATAACACCCCGCAAAGACGGTGGCCATGATCGCTGACCGAACGATCGGCACACGCAACGGCACCGCCATGAGATACAACGCCAGCACCGCCAACACGACCCCTGCCGACCGGGACGGGCGAAATATCACGAGACGAGCCACCGCCCAGACAATCCCCATCAGGATCCCCAGATGTGCGCCGCTGATGGACAGTAAATGATTCAGGCCGACTTCACGGAACGCCAGGCGAACCTCGCTGGAAGCGCTGTCCTTCCGCCCCAACAACATCGTCTCGAGCAGTCCCATCGTCGGTGAATCCGCATCCATCCCCAAACGTAAGGATGAGAGCGCCCATTCGGCACAACGATGACGAAAGAGTCGCTGTCGGGTATCGAGTCCGTGATTCATGAACTCCAGCGGTCGCCAGTTACCCCGGCTCCGTAGTGTCAACCGGCCGACGATGCCGTTCTGTGAAAGATATTCGCGGTAATCAAATTCTCCGACGTTGGCCGGCCCGTTAATCGGCCCTAACCAGCCTGTTGCTTCGATGGCCTGACCGATCCCGATCCGATGCTCCGCTTCGTCGATCCGCACTAACAGGTCGCCGGGCGCTTCGACCCATCGCCCATCGACCTCAATCTCTTCCACTCGCAGGACAAACCGGGTAGATGGTGGCTGGTAATTGAAACGGACAAACGCTCCGCGCGTCGGGCTACCCGTGACGGCCGGATCAATGACATACCCACGAACTTTTGCCAGCTGAGAGTCACGGCCTACATAAGCGGATAATGGAACACTTGCCGTCTCCCGAAGATCCAGAATCGCCCATACGGAAAACATGCAAACCAGCGAGATCATGGCCCAGACACGGACACCCCGTTCCCGCCCCCGCAATACCATCCAGAGCACACCAACCGACCCGACAAGCATCAGAGCCAGCCAGAGGCGCAACCATGGCAGGCTTGTGCCGACCGTCACGCCCGCCATCACGACCAGACACAAACGAACCATCGGCCCGCAGAGGTCCGCCCCCCGCCCCGAAGCGTTCAAATAATCGGATCGTTCACCCGGAGGAAGACTTGGTGTCACCGACACATCATAACGGATGGGTTCAGCCGCCCGTGTTCGCCGCATAAAGCAGGATATTCTGCATCAGGCCCCTGGCGGACTTGGTGTCGTACCCGTCGATACCCCATCGCCGACACCCCATCACCCCCAAGGCAAGGTCTTCGTGTGAGATGATTACCGCCTCTCGGCCTTTGACCGTCAGTGTCAGGAGACGCGGCTCGTCCACCGGACCTCGTGTCACGGTGCTGTAACGACGATACGCCACACGACGCATGTCAACACCCACAGGATCACTTTGAATATTTCTCATGGTTCCAGTGATGACCGGGTGCCTCGAATCCACAGGCAGCGCCTGTTCACCGAGAACGGATTCCAGCTGGCGGGTGATGACAGCGGCGAAATCACCGTGTCCACCGATGGTTTCAATCAATACGGTTCCGCCGTTATGCAGGTAAGCCACAAGATTTCGAAGCGTCGCCGGAGACAGCGCGATTCCCTTACGGCCCCCAAGGTAAACCAGATCAATCGCCCCGGTATCCTCAGCCTGTTCCCAGCTGCCGACCTCCAAAATCAGTCGATACCCCGCCCGATTCAAGATCAGTGATTTCATCGGCTCCCATGCCTTGGGTTCCAGCGGTGGGCTGTCCTGCTCGTGCAATCGCCAGACACGGATCGTGCCCGTGGGCACCGGCATATCGCCCCCATATTCCGATGCCGTGTATTCCCACGAACCCCTGTCCGTCACCCACGCATACAGATTGCTCATGATGGATTCCGAGTTCCAAGGGGAATTTCGACGATCCGCCTGCAGCGCCATCCCCCAGTCGCCCGGCGCAAGAACAATCAGGTCGCGCACCCCATTGCTTAACGACCACGGCCGATATGATTCGTTCACATCCACTTGATGCACCAGCGTCAGCAATGGATGGTCGGGGCCGATCCGTTCAAATGTGTAATAAGGATAAAGTTCGCTCGCGATTTCTCGCACCGATTCTAAAAATGCCTCATCTCCCCCTTCAGGATTGGCTACCCAAAGCCCGCCATTATCCAGATAATTCTTGAGATTATGTTTCGCTTCGGCGGACAGTACCACAGGCTCGTTGCTGGAAAGATAAACCACAGGGGCTACGTTCCAGCTGTCCGGATCGCCGAGAACATCGACCACGCGCCAGCCGAGCTGCTGCTCCACACGATCGCTCAGACGTCGGGTAAACAGGTTCAGGTCGTTGGGCCGGTTGTTCCATGGCTGGTCAGACAACTTCAGTTTCTGGATCCATATCGGGTCGTTCACACGTGCCAGGAACATCAACGCTAATGCGGTATCAATGAGGTTACCATTCAATGAACCGGTCCCGGCTTCACGCTGAATAATCTGTGATGCGCCTTGCTGGAGCCAATCGTGCTCGCCGAACCGCGATAAGCCGTTCGCAAGCGCCGCCCGCTCGAGGGAAACCAGGTAATAAATCCCGCGCATACCGTGCTCCAGCCGGATACCGTTCCGCTCGCTGTAAGCATCCAGCCAATGCACCGCCCGTGCGATGGCATCCGACACCTGCTTGGGAGGCTTGTGCTGATTCTGGAAAAGGGTTTCCTGCGCAATCAGAACCGCAGTCAATCCCGCCGCGGTCATGGACGGGGTTGAATTCCCGTGCCCCGTGTATCCCCACCCGCCGTCGGGATTCTGATATTCGAGAAAATGATTCAGAGCGTTGCGCCACACCGATCCGTACCCCCGGCCGGTGCGTTTAACCGATTCCCAAAGACCGAGCAGACCGTATTGGGTCACCGAATGGTCAAATCGTGGTCCGGACCGGATACGATAGTCAAACACCCCTCCCGCCTGCGCGTCCAATAACCATTTCGTATCTCGGGCCAGCATGGGCAGGTATTCGTCATGCAGTGCAGCCCAGCAGTGTGCCCGTAGAGCAATCGCGTAGGTTCCGTTCATCCGGATACCCTTAAGATAGGCTAGGGCTTTTTGAATCCTTGGCTCCTGCGGACTCATCCCGCTTCGGATGAGGGCATACGTTGCCAAAGACGACTCTCCACCGAAATGTGGGTTTGGGCTGTGGCGATAGAGTCTGTCAAAGGCGCCGGTTTCCGGATCCTGCTGCGACAGGATAAATCCTTGCATACGCTGTATCGCGTCGTTGACCTGTTCCCGGCTGACCTGAGCCTGGCAACAGACCGCAGCGATCATGAACGCGAGTAAGGCTGCACTCGTGCGCATTGAAAAACCAGAAATAAAAACCTCCCGGCATCATCCCGTTAGCAGATGATAGCAGGGAGACTGGCTTAAAACATGAATAATTCGGTTCAGCAGGCGTTTCGTTTGGCCTTGCCGTTGGTGTCATGCCCCGCCACACCGTTTCTGCCGTTTTCCTGTCCCCGACGTTCGTACTGCTTGGCAGCAATCTCCAGCCGGTCTGCGACCAGTGCCATATTCTCCGGCCGCTGCGGTGGGTCGGTATGGATGCAGTCCATCACCAGGCTGGATAATGCCGGCGGAACCTCTGGGTTCAGTTCGATCGGGGGCTGACACGTATCTTCGGTGCGCAGGCTGATCCCGGCCTTGCCCTTGGGGATCAGGGTCGGCACGTGTTTCTTGGTCAGCAGCCAGTACATGGTTGCCCCAAGGTTGAAGACATCGGTCTGCGGAATAATGCTACGGCGTTGGACCTGTTCCGGGGCGATGTAGTCCGGGGTGCCCTGGATCCGCTCTTTGACCGTGCCGATCGGGCAGCTTTGGCCGAAGTCGATCAGCTTCACGTGCTTCTCCCCGGTGATCATGATGTTGTTGGGCTTGATGTCCGCGTGGACGTAGCCGGCCTTGTGCATGACCCCCAGGCCATTAGCCACTTCGATGAAGATCCGGCAAAGCTCGGCAATGTCCTTGGCCTGATATTTCTCTAACGTGACCCCGTCCACCATCTCCATCAGCACCAGCACCTCGGTGGTCCGGATAAAGCTTCGTTGCTTGATGAGCTTGAGGCTCTTACGAAGGGTGGGATGGTCGAACTTCTGAGCCACCTCGTGCTCGAGGATGGCCTGCGCAAGAAATCGATCGTCGCTGGGCGAGGACTTGACGACCCGCTTCAGCGCGTAGACCGCGTTTTTGGAATCCTTGACGGCATAGATGGTGCTGCGCGCTCCAACTCCAAGCGTAGCAAGGACTTCGTACCCGGCGATTTCACTGATTTCTGCCATAATGACACGGGTACGCAGCGGCCTGCTGACGCTGATTACATGCGCAGCCTACCCCTACGCCCTCTTCCGCAGTCAAATTGTCCGAATAACCGAATGAAACTATGTCCTCTAATTTACACAACTTGCCGGTGTGTGACAACGGCAATGGTGATTACATCGTCCCGACAAGGCCCTCACTTGACCAAATAAGGGCTTTACTGTCTCGTATTAAAGGGCTTAGCTACGCCCCGCCCGCTCCGCTCCCAACATATCTGTCGTGGCTCATCCATGAATATGACATGGCAGGGAGTAAAACGCCCGAAAGGCCGGATTTATGCCAATCGCCACCCGACCTGGCGAACGAAACGTCGTAGGAGTGTGGAGTCCGCGTCTAATTTGATGCAGATACCGCCCCAGAACTGTATTTCCGGCTTGCTTGGGAATACCGGACAGGCTTAACGACTGATGAGCTGCTGACGGAACCACACCTCGGGGAAGGTGCTGTCGGCTGTCCGGGTGCCGATCTGGATGTAGACGCTGCTGCGGGGGATGCCGTAGCGTTTCTGGAGGTTCTGAACCAGCCAGACGAGCTGGTGTAGCTGCGCGTCAGAGAACCGGGAGGTATGCCCATCGCCGATCAGGCAGATGCCGATGGCGTCCGGCCAGTCCACGGCTTCATTCGCGAAAAACGCCCCCGGGGCCTGACTGGACCACCGGAAACCGACCTCCACCTTGCCATCGTCCGCCCCCGGGCCGTTGTCGATCACGAAGTGATACCCAAGACCGCCCCGGCCCAGTTGCTGATGTACGTGATGCAATGTCTGGGCTGAGCCGTGCGGCGTCCGGCTGTCATGAATCACGATGGAGGACCATCGGACCTCCGGAACCTCGGTCCGGAAAAGCATGGTCTGTGGGGTCGGCTGGTCACCGGTTCGGTCGATCGACTGCAACGGCACGCCCGCCCGTGGGGCTGATGGCCCCGGTTCGAGCAGCATCAGCAGACCGCTGGTCACCGTCATCGCGGCCACCAAAGCTCCGAGTACCGTCATCGTTCGTTTATCCGGAACCAAGCTGATTCCCCATCACCCGTGAGACTGATAAAAAATGACCCGTCAACACAACTCTACAATATACTCGGTCAGCCGCCCAATCTGATTTGAATTTCCGGCAGAAATTAACGAAATAGACCAATTACCCTATCCGGTTAAACCGGATTCATGGCTGGTCCAGCGGGGCAAGACGCTGGCGGAGGGCCGGTCGCTCCTCCCCGAGCGGGGTCACCTGCCTCGGTGGGCGATACTCACCCCGCAACGCCTGGTACCGCTCGTATTGGGTGCGGGTGGTTCCGTCGACAAACAACGCCTCCTGGCAGCCACCTATCCCGAACAGGACCGTTGCCAGGCAGACCACGCCGACGCTCGAGAAGACACTGTTTAGCCTGATCATGATGTGGATTGTACCAGCGTTGTGCCGACCAACAACATGGCCAACCTGTTGCATGCAACGTCCGTTACCGATCATGTTCCAACCATCACGCATCACGGACCGGCGGGGCTTGTTGGGGTACACTCATGGGATGGGTTCCCAGTCGCAAGAATTACGTGATTCCGCGATCCGGATCGTGCGTCAGCTCCGTCAAGCGGGGCATATCGCCTATCTCGCTGGCGGCTGTGTGAGAGACACGCTGCTTGGGCTGGAACCGAAAGATTACGACGTCGCAACCGACGCCCGACCTGAAACTGTACGCAAGCTGTTCCGTCGAAGCCGATACGTCGGTGAAGCGTTTGGCGTCGTGCTGGTATACACAGGTAAGTCACGCACCAGGCTTAACGCGACCCAACAGGTCGATACCTCATCAGAACCGAACCATATTGAAGTCGCGACGTTTCGAACCGAGTGGGGGTACGAGGACGGACGTCGGCCCAGCCATGTCCAATTTTCTGACGCTGAGCACGACGCCAAGCGGCGCGACTTTACGATCAACGGCCTGTTTGCCGACCCGCTCGACGATGATCTGGCCGCCCTCCCTCCCGGTCAAGAAAAAATCATCGACTATGTTGATGGAGTCAAGGACCTTCGCAACCGTATCCTGCGCGCGATCGGCGATCCTTATGAACGGTTCCAAGAAGACTACCTGCGGATGCTCCGTGCTGCTCGGTTCGCAGCGAGGCTGGATTTTGACGTTGAACCGCACACCGCGGACGCCATACGTCAGCGTGCTGATCATCTCGATCGGATCAGCCGGGAACGCATCGGTCAGGAGGTACGCCTGATGTTGTCCAGTCCAGGTCGGGCGCGTGCCGTCAGGTGGATGCAGTCCCTGCACGTGGACGGCCCGGCGCTGAGGGAGCCCTGTTCCGATCAGCCCCCCATGCTGCTTCAGAAACTTCCCGAAGAAACCAACTACGCCACGGCATTAGCCGCTTGGATGCTCGACCGCGCTTCCGCCAACGGTTCGATCAACGAAGCCGCGTCATTTGCCGAACGTGAAGGCGGACGGAAGCTCCGTCTCTGGCGCAAATCCCTGTGCCTGAGCAATGCCGAACGTGATGGATTGAAACACATCCTGTCCATCCTCGCCCGGGTCAGGGAATGGACGACCATGAGTACCGCCAAGCGCAAACGTCTGCTTGCCGAAC
>CAZJCN010000123.1:0-7657 GCA_964544195.1 uncultured Phycisphaeraceae bacterium
GCGCGGGTGGAGCCGTGGATGTCGTAGAGGAAGGCGAGCAGTTCGCCGACGGCGCCCCCGGCGAATTGGGCGATCACGTCGTGGCCTAAGGTGAAGGTCTTGCCCCCGTCGGCGGCGATCTCCGTCGCGGAGAGTCGGCCGTCGCCATCGGCGTCCACGCCCTCTTCGAGGACCTGAATATCGTGCTGGGCGACTGGAATCAAGGCACACCACCGGTGTCGCTTCTGCCCGAGCCGGCGTCTTGTGTCCTGTTGGTTGTGTGCGGAACCGTCCTGATCAGACGATGTTGATAAACCGGCCCGCTAGCGCTGTCCGTACTGTTTTTCGTAATAGTTGCGGTACTCGCCGCTCTTGACGCGGCGCCACCAGGTTTCGTTATCGACGTACCAGCGAACGGTGTTTTCCAGCGCGTCGGGCCAGGCGCTTCGTGTCGGTTCCCAGCCCAGCTCGTGCTTGATCTTGGATGCGTCGATGGCATACCGGCGGTCGTGTCCCAGGCGATCGGTGACGTATTCGATGCTGGACTCGTCCTTGCCCATGATCTGCAGGATGGCGTGGGTCAGTTCGAGGTTGGAGCGTTCATTGTTGCCGCCGATGCAGTAGGTTTCTCCGGTCCGGCCTTTTTCCAGCACGGTCAACACGGCTTCGCAGTGGTCTTCGACGTGAAGCCAGTCTCGGACGTTTTTGCCGTCGCCGTAGAGCGGGACTTTTTTACCCTCGATCAGGTTGGTGACGAACAGGGGGATGACTTTTTCGGGGAACTGGTACGGCCCGAAGTTGTTGGAGCAGTTGGTGATGCAGGCGTTGATGCCGAAGGTATGGTGATACGCCCGCACGATCATATCCGACGCGGCCTTGCTGGCGGAGTAGGGGCTGCTGGGCGCAAACGGGGTGTTTTCGTTGAACTTCAGGTCGGGCTGATCCAACGGCAGGTCGCCGAACACTTCGTCCGTGGAAACGTGGACGAATCGTTTGGTATTGTCCGGGTCGGCCCGGCGAAGGGCATCGAGCAGGGTCTGTGTCCCCAGCACGTTGGATTCGATGAACGGCCGAGCGTCGATGATAGACCGATCGACGTGGCTTTCGGCAGCCATGTGAACCACGGCGTCGCACTCGCGGATCAGTTCAGTCGCCAGGTCCATGTCGAGGATGTTGCCATGGACGAAGCGATAACGATCGTGGCCCTCAAGGTCGCTGAGGTTTTCCGGGTTGCCGGAGTAGGTCAGGGCGTCGAGGTTGACGATCGCGTAGTCCGGGCGTTCGCGCAAGACGAAACGAACGAAGTTGGAACCGATGAACCCGGCCCCGCCGGTGAGTAGGATTCGCATGGTCATACGGATTGCGGCTCCAGTTGTCGAAGAACGTGTGCAAGGTTGTGTCGCCAGTCGGGCATAGGGCCGATGGCCTGTTCGGTCTGGGACAGGTCCAGCACGCTGTAAGCCGGGCGTTTGGCCGGGCGTGGGAACTCGTCACTCGTGCAGGGCTGAATGTCGCAGACATGTCCCGCCAGTCGGGCGATCTCGCAAGCAAACTCGTGCCAGGAACATTCACCGCCGTCGGTCACGTGAAACGTCCCGGTGCAGCCGACCTCTAGTAACTTGAAGGATGCTCCAGCAAGGTGTTGAGCACTGGTGGGTCGGCCGCGCTGGTCGCTGACGACTTTCAACGTGTCGCGGTCCCGGGTCAGCCGGAGCATGGTCAACACAAAGTTGTTCGCCCAAGGCGCGTAGAGCCAACTGGTTCGGATCAGCAGGTACCGACATCCCGAAGCTTCCAACGCCTGCTCACCTTGCGCCTTGGTTCGGCCGTAGGCATTGATCGGGTCGCGGGGGTGATCCGTCGCATAGGGTGATGTTGCTTGGCCGTCGAACACGTAATCGGTTGAGTAATGAATCAGCGTAGCGCTGATCTCGCGGGCATGTTCAGCGAGGTTCCACACCGCGTCGGCGTTGAGTCTTTTCGCGTCGGCTTCGCGTGTTTCAGCGCCATCCACATCCGTGAACGCGGCGCAATTCACGATCGTGCGTGTATCGGGTGAGATGCCCTGCTTGATGGATGCCGGGTCGGTGATATCCAGTTCGGGCAGGTCCAGCCCGACGAGATCGACGCCCCGTTTTTTCAGGTATTCACACCACGCTCGCCCGAGCATGCCCTGCGCACCGACCACAACGACGGGGCTGAGTTGTCCGGCATCCTGTTTGGTGGGCGTGTCGGTCATTTATGCTGCGTCTCCCACGGGAAACCGGGCACGGAATCATAGTCCCTGCGGTCCTCATCGGGTGCGGCCGGGTCGTACTGATGGGTGACGTAATACAACAGACCGGCGGGCTCGTGTCCGACCGTGGCGGCCCCGTGCCAGAGCGGCGGCGGGATGACCATGACCCCCGGACGTTTTTCGCCGATCACCGCGAGCCATGCCCGATCCGTCTGTTCATCGTATATCCCGACTTTCAAGTGGCCGTGCAGGCAGAGCCAGAAGTCGGTCTGCTTCTGATGACGATGCCAGGCCTTGATCACGCCGGGATACATGACGGAGTAGTTGATCTGGCCCTGTTGTGAAAGCACGTTCTTGAACTGGTTCATGAGCGACCAGCCGCGGTCATCGGTAAACACCGGCGTCGGCGAGAAGATCGGCTCGTTCTTGTCTTGTGCCAGAGAGAAGGCATCGGAAAGCGGGCCGTCGTGTACTGTCGGGGCAATGGTTTTCACGGTTCGGGGTTCCGAGACGGGGGTTGATGTCATGCGATCTTAGCCGAGCGACCGGTGGTTGGCCCCCCCTTTACGGACCAGCTCGGTTGCACGGAACAGACTCTCAAACGTGCCGGCGTCGGTCCACCAGCCCTGAAGGATCTCACTGGTCAGATCACCACGCTCGATGTAGGCGTTGTTGACGTCGGTGATTTCCAGCTCGCCACGGTCGGAGGGCTTGAGCGTCTGGCAGATGTTGAACACGTCCGCGTCATAGAAGTAGATCCCGGTCACCGCCAGATTACTGGGCGGGTTCTTAGGCTTCTCGACGATGCGCAGCACGTTGCCTTGTTCGTCCAGTTCCGCCACGCCGAAACGTTCCGGGTCGTGGACCTCCTTGAGCAGGAGCTTGGCGCCGGTGGGTTGTTGTTTGAAATCCTCAACCGCCTTGGCGATCGACCCTTCGATGATGTTGTCCCCAAGCACGACACAGACCTTGCCGCCGTCGGCGAATTCCTCGGCGAGCTTCAGGGCATCGGCGATGCCGCCTTCGCCTTCCTGGTATGCGTAGCCGAGGTATTTCAGGCCGAGCTGGTGGCCGTTCTTCAGCAGCTTGAGGAAATCCCCGGCATGTTCACCGCCGGTCACAACCAGCACCTCGTCGATGCCGGCGTTGACCAGGCATTCGATGGGGTAATAGATCATCGGCCGATCGTAGACCGGTAAAAGGTGTTTATTGGTGACCAACGTCAGGGGGCGCAGGCGTGTGCCCAACCCGCCGGCGAGGATGATGCCCTTCATGAAGTCGCCCTTACCCAGTGATTCATTTACAGTTATACGGACCTTTAACCATCCGCCCGTTGCCTAAAGCATCGGCTAAACAGGGGTTGATGTCCATCATAATCCTTTGCCCGGCCCGGTGTGTTGGCCTATGATGAAACTCGAATAAGCCAAGTATACGGAGCCGGTACGGAAGCTCGGGCCCTTTGGGTCATTGACCAACGATGCGGACCGACCCCCGGTTCCGGGCACGATGTTCAGGACCTGTCATGCATACACCCAAACCCTCGTGGCAGTCTTTACGATTTATCTCATTTATCGGTAGTTACCTGCCGCGGCGGTGCGGGATCGCGACGTTCACCGGCGACCTGGCGGACGGGATCGCCAAGGCGGCCCCTCATGCCGACGTCCGATCCGTCGCCATGAACGATCGGCCCGAGGGCTACCGGTACCCGGCCCGGGTCTGGTTCGAGATCAATCAGAACCGGCAGGGCGAATACCGTCTCGCGGCGGACTTCCTGAACATGTCCAAGGTCGATGTCTGCTGCCTCCAGCACGAGTTCGGGCTTTTCGGCGGGCCCAGTGGTCGGTATATCCTCGACCTGCTCCGCCGGCTGCGGATGCCGATCGTCGCGACCCTGCACACCGTCTTGAAAGAGCCTAACGAAGATCAGTTGGAGGTTACCCGCCAGCTCGGTACGGTCTGCGACCGGTTCGTCGTGATGGCTGAGCGGGCGTATGAGTTCCTGACCCAGATCTACGACATCCCCGAACACAAGATCAAACTCATCCCGCACGGGATCCCTGATGTGCCGTTCGTCGATCCCAACTTCTATAAGGACCAGTTCGGGGTCGAAGGCAAGAAGGTCATCCTCACGTTCGGCCTACTCAGCCCGAACAAGGGCATCGAAAACATGATCGAGGCCATGCCCAGGATCGTGGATCGGCACCCCGACGCGGTTTATATCGTGCTGGGTGCCACGCATCCCGGTGTGGTGGCACACAGCGGGGAAGACTATCGACTGGGATTGAAACGTCGAGTGGCGGAGCTGGGCGTTCAGGATCACGTGCAGTTCGTCAACAAGTTTGTCGAGTTGGACGAACTGGTCGAGTTTCTTGGCGCGGCGGATGTGTACGTCACCCCGTACCTGAACGAAGCGCAGATCACCTCGGGCACGCTGGCTTACGCGTTGGGGACGGGCAAAGCGACGGTGTCCACACCGTACTGGCACGCGGAGGAGCTATTGGCTGAGGGACGGGGCAAGCTGGTGCCGTTTGCCGATCCCAAGAGCCTGGCCGCGGCGGCGAATTACCTGTTCGAGCATGAAACGGAACGGCACGCGATCCGCAAACGCGCTTACCAGTACACCCGGCCGATGAGGTGGAGCGAGGTGGCGGGGCAATATCTGGATCTGTTTGCCGAGGTCCGAGCCGAACGCAACCGCAACCCCAAGCCGGTCGAAACGCAAAGCCGAAAGCTGTTGGACCCGCCCCACGACCTGACCGAGATCAAGCTCGATCACCTGCTGACGTTGACCGACGACGTCGGGATCCTCCAGCATGCCAAAAGCACTATTCCGGATCGTCACCACGGCTACGCCACGGCAGACAACGCCCGGGCGTTGGTCGCGGTGTTAATGGCGCAGGATCACCTGGATTATGCCGCCGGGGGTAACGTTGAACCGTTGCAGGCCAAGTACCTGAGCTTTCTTGAACACGCGTTCGACCCGGAAACCGAGCGGTTCCGATCCCGCATGAGCTACGACCGACGTTGGCGTCCCGGCGAGCTGTCTGACGAGGTTCACGCGCAGGCGATCTGGGCTTTGGGCGAAGCAGTGGCGCGGTGTCAGTCGCCTGGCCCGATGACGCTGGCTGCGGACCTGTTTCACCGGGCCTTGCCCGCATGTGAAAGCTTTGAAAGCCCGTTCGCGTGGGCGGATGCGCTGATCGGTATCCACGCCTACCTGCGGCGGTATTCGGGTGACAGTCATGCCCGGCGGGTTCGTGAACACATCGCGGAAAAGCTGTTCCACCGGTTTCGTGACAGCACGAGCATGGAATGGACTTACCCGATCGATCATCTGACCACGGCAAGTGCCCGCCTGCCGCACGCGTTGCTGCTGTCCGGGCGATGGATGTTCCGCAACGACATGATCGAGTCGGCGTTGTACAGCCTGCAGTGGCTGCACCACGTCCAGACCGACGAAGAAGGCCGATTCTCCCCTGTGGGCGATGAAGGCGGGTTCCCGCGCGGTGGACAGAAAGCCCGGTTCAACCAACGCCCCTTGGAAGCCGCGGTCACGATCGAGGCCTACCTCGAAGCCTATCACGTCACGGGCGAGCAACACTGGGTTGACCGGGCGGACAAATGCCTGAACTGGTTCCTCGGTGAAAACGACCTGCGTGCCCCGGTCTACGACCACCGCAGTGGTGGGTGCCACGACGCGCTGATGCCGCACGGCGTCAATGAGAATCAAGGTGCGGAAGCCACGCTCTGCTGGCTGACTTCGCTGCTGAGCATGTACGAACTGGCGATCAGCGAACCCTCGGAAGCGGTAACTCCTGCCTCCGAAACGGCCGCCACTCCCGGCCAGTCGGAACGCATCCCACCCGCGACGGGAAAGCCTCACGCACACAAGGACAACCCGGCCGGCGCCACGACCTGAACCCGCTTATGATCGTTGTTTCAACGAACCACCAGCCCGGCACCTCGGCTGATCTGCTCGTCGAGGTGCTGAACCTGCCGAGCAAATTCGGGGTCTTTCTGAGACTTGCTTTCGACCGTCCGGATCGAGTGCATGACCGTGGTATGGTCGCGCCCGCCGAAGTATCCGCCGATCTCTTCGAGGCTGAACCGTGTGCGTTTGCGAGCCAACCACATGCAGACCTGCCTCGGCTCGGTCACGGACTTGTGCCGACGGCGTGATTGGAGGTCGCTGAGTTTGACGCCGTAATACGCCGTCACCGCGTCGATGATGTTCTGAAGCGTGACCTGGCTGTGCTTGGCGCCGGCATCCGGCTCCCGCAGGGCTTCCTGTGCCAGCTTCAGATCGATGTCGCGTCCCTGAAGCTGGGCGTGTGCCTGAATCGTCACCACCGCCCCTTCCAGCTCCCGCGCGTTGGAGTCGATCTTCGTCGCCAAGTAAGCCATCACATCTTCAGGCATCTGAACACCACGAAGTTCAGCCTTGGCTTTGACGATTGCCAGTCGGGTGTCATAGCCGGGTTTGGTGATCTCCGCGATCAGCCCCCACTGGAAACGGCTGACCAGACGTTCCTCCAGGTCCATGATCTCGTCCGGGGCCGCGTCGGAACTGAGCACGATCTGTCGGTTGGACTGGTACAAGTCATTGAACGTGTGAAAGAACTCCTCCTGTAACCGGTCCCGGCTGGCAAGGAAGTGGATGTCATCGATCACCAGCACGTCCACATGGCGGTAACGATCGCGGAACTCGCTCATGTTACCTGACTGCACACACCGGATGAAGTGATTCTTGAACGCATCGCAGGAGACATACACGATATCTGTATCAGGGTGGTGATGAATAATGCTCTGGCATATCGCCTGTAACAGGTGGGTCTTGCCCAACCCTACTCCGCCGTGGATAAAAATCGGGTTGTATGCTGTGCCGGGCTGGTTGGCGACGGCCACGGCGGCGGCGTAGGCAAGCTGGTTGTTGGGCCCGGTGACGAAATTATCGAAGCTGTAATCCGGGCTTAAGACGATCTGGTCGACGTCGTCTTCGCCGTCCGTTGACCGCCGAGGCTTGGGCGGTTGCGTGGCGGTGATCGTGACCTTCGGGGGCAGGGTCACCTCGTCCCGGCCATCCGTGACCGCTGCTTTGTCCTGTGTGACAAACCGGACCCCGATCAGGGCGCCGGTGGCGTTCTGCGCCGCCTCGTTGAACTGCTCGAGGCACTTGCTCTGCAGGTACTTTTCCTGCACGCTGTTGGGCGTGGCCACGCGCAGCAACCCGCCTTTGAGGTCCACCGGCTCAAGGTCGTCGAACCAATGACGGCAGATAGAACTGTGCCGCTTGCGCAGGTATGCCATGATGTCGCGCCACAGCGCGGGATCAATGTTCGCCATCGTCAATCTACACTACTACTGATGATCGCCTACGACCGACCGAGTAAAACGTGGAAAGGTCTACCCGCGTCGCCCACCGTCATGTCGCCTGGCAACGAT
>CAZJCN010000124.1:0-7595 GCA_964544195.1 uncultured Phycisphaeraceae bacterium
CGGGTGTTGTACGACACCGAAGCGATCGAGAAGGTCAATCCGCACCGTGGCGTGATGCGCATGATCGATGCGATCGTCCACTCGGACGAGGACATGATCCACACGCTGGCCTACCGGGATGTGCGTGAGGACGAGTTCTGGGTGCCGGGACACATCCCCGGCCGGCCGTTGTTTCCGGGGGTACTGATGGTCGAAGCGGGGGCGCAGTTGGCGAGTTTTGTGTCCTTGAGCAAGCTCAAGACCGAATTCATGGGCTTTGCGGGGATCGAGTCGGTCAAGTTCCGCGGGCAGGTCAAGCCCGGCGATCGGTTATACATCCTCTGCAAGCAGATCGAGCTGCGTAAACGGCGCAGCACCAGCCAGGTGCAAGGGGTGGTCGACGGGAAGCTGGTTTTCGAGGCGACGATCATCGGCATGTCGATGTAATCCGGCGCGCATCCCGGTGTGTAAACGCTAACATGCATGATTACGTGTCAAACTTCGACACACCTTGTCGAATGATAAGTCATTCCGGATCAGGCTTGCCCGGGTGAAGATTGAGGAGGTTTCATGAAACAGGTTCGATACGGTGTCATCGGTTGTGGCGCGATTGCTCAGCGCCGACATATTCCGGAGGCGGTTGCTAATCCGAAGTCACAGGTCGTCGCGATTGCGGACCCTGTTAAAGGGCGGGCAAAGTCCGTGGCCGAGGGTATCGGTGCGGCGGCGTACACTGATTACCGCAAGATGCTCAAGGAGCAGGAACTGGACGCGGTGGTGGTGTGCACGCCGAACAAACTGCACGCCCCGCAGACGATCGACGCGTTCAAGGCCGGGCTTCATGTGCTGGTGGAAAAGCCGATGGCCGCCACTCGCGCGGAAGCCCGGAAGATGATCGCCGCGGGCAAAAAGGCGCGCAAGTACCTGATGGTTGCGATGAACCAGCGTCTAATGCCGGTGCATGTCAAAGCCAAGCAGATCCTCGAGGCCGGGCAGATCGGCAAGGTGATCGCGTTCGAGACTTCGTTCAAGCACCCCGGCCCGGACGGTTGGTCGGTGGACGGTGCCAAGAGCTGGTTCTTCAAGAAAGTCCCGGCGGTGATGGGCGTGTGCGGCGACTTGGGCGTTCACAAGGCTGACCTGTTGCGCTGGTTGCTCGACGAGGAATTCGTGCAGGCGGGCGGGATCATCTCCACGCTCGACAAGCGGACCGAGTCCGGCAGGCTGATCCCGCTGGACGACAACGCTTATGTCACGCTCAAGACCCGCTCCGGCGTCGTCGGGTCCATGAACATCTCGTGGACCAACTACGGCGGAGAGAACAACGCGACCACGATCTACGGCGACAAAGGCGTGCTCAAGATCGGGCAGCACCCCGACTTCGGCATCATCGTGGAATACCGTAACGGCGAACGGGAGTTTCACCAGGTCGGTGAGCTGGCGACCAACACCCGGCAGGTCAACAGCGGGGTGATCGACAGCTTCACGGAGTCGATCCTGAATCGGCGCAAGCCGGCGATCGACGGCGAGGAAGGCTACCGGTCGTTGAACGTGATCCTGACCGCGATCGAGGCCGCCAAGGCTGGGCGATACAAGCGGATAGGACAATGACGCCTAATCACCGGCGGGCAGTTGACATCCTGTTTGGGGTGATTAAAGTATGCAGCTCGCCCGAGTCGCTCGGGCGAACCCCGGCTTGGGGGTGTAGCTCAATTGGTTAGAGCATCGGACTGTCGATCCGAAGGTTGCGGGTTCGAGCCCCGTCACCCTCGCTTGCGAGACCCAAGGCCACGCTGAACAGCGTGGCTTTTTGTTTTCACCGGTGGCGAGGTTTTGCCCGTTTGCCCGGGTCCGGGTATTCTGTAGGGCTTGCATGAACTGCCCGGCTGCGCGAGGCGTGGGCCGGCGTCCCGGCTGCGTCGGTCGGGGCCACCGGGCGGTCAAGGAGACGCATCCATCATGAGCGACAAGTTTGATACGACCAACCTGTACGAAGGCCTGTTCCTGATGAGCCAGTCCGCGGTCGGGGCCGGGATCGGCGCCTCGATCGATCACATCCGTGATATCCTCGAAAAGATCGGGGCGGAGATCATCACCCTGCGCAAGTGGGACGAGCGGAAGCTGGCATATCCGATCCGTGGCCAGAAGCGAGGGCTGTACCTGTTCTCGCTGTTCCGCGCGGACGGCACAAAGCTGGCCGAGGCCGAGCGGTCCTGCAACCTGTCGGAGCAGGTGGTTCGCGTGATGTTTACGCGGTGCGATCACTACGGTCAGGTGGAATATGAAGCGGAACTGGAAGCGGCGAAGACCAGCGAGGCCGAGATGAAGCTGCGTGCGGAAAAAGCCGCGTCTGAAGAACAGGCTGAAGCCCCCGCCGAGAGTGCCGAGGCGGTGGAAGCGTCCGCCGAGTAAACCGGAATCCGTGTCAGGACGTGTCCGACCGGGTATGACGAAACATCACTGCGCAGGAGCCGCCCGATGCCGAATCTGAACAAGGTCATGCTGATGGGCAACCTCACGCGGGACCCGGAGCTTCGTTACACGCCGAACAACACGGCGGTGGCGAATCTGGGGATGGCGATCAATCGGCGTTGGTACAACAAGCAGACCAACGAGACGCAGGAGGAGACGACCTTCGTTGATCTCGAGGCGTGGGGGCGTACGGCCGAGGTTCTGAACCAGTACCTGAAAAAAGGCCGACCGCTCTACGTCGAGGGCCGGCTTAAGCTGGACCAGTGGCAGGACAAGGACGGCGGAAACCGCTCGAAGCTGAAGGTGGTGATCGAGTCGTTCGAGTTTCTGGACTCCGGGCGCGGCGGCGAAGGCGGCGGCAGCGGTGGTTATCAGAACGCGGGGCGGTCCGGCGGCGGCCGGTCGGCTCCGGCTGACCCCGGGCCGGTGCATCAGCCCGTTGAAGAGGATGACATCCCGTTCTGAGCCGGACCTGAACAGCCCCGAACTGATCGAAATTAAACACACAGACTGAATGCTGGTGTACCGCCGCGGGCGGGTTGACCCGCGGGCCGACGCCTAACTTACCTTCGAGAAAGGAAGGACAACATGAAAACGATTGAACTGCTGCTTCTGGAGAACGTGAGCAACCTCGGCATCGTCGGCGATGTCGTGAAGGTCAAGCCCGGGTATGCCCGGAATTACCTGTTGCCGCGCGGGCTGGCGACGACACCGAGTGAAAAGGCGATCCAGAGGCTGGCCGAACGTCGTGCCCAGGTGGCTGCCGAGATGGCCCGCATCCGGGCCGAGCAGGAGGCTCTGATCGAGAAGATCAGCGGGTTCGAGCTGACGATCATGCGATCCGCCAACGAGCAGGGCGTGCTCTACGGCGGCGTGTCGCAGCATGACATCGCGCAGGCGTTGCGTGACGAGGGCTTTGCCATGATCGAAGACCGTCACGTGCGGATCGGCGATCAGATCAAGCGGCTGGATTCCTACAATGTGCCGGTGGTGATCGACAAGGAACTGAAGACCGAGATCAAGGTCTGGGTGGTTTCCGACAAGCCGGCTGAAGAACTGGACAGCGAAGACGAGGTCGAGGGCGAGCTGGTCGAGGAAGGCCAGGATGAAGAGCCGGTGACCGCCGAGCTGGACGAGTAATCTTCGGCTAAGATCATAACAGTTCAAGATCGGCCGTCCGGTGGGGCGGCCGTTTTCATGCGCTGCGGCGGTGATACTGACAGGGAGAGCCACCATGCGACTTGATCAGATGTGGTCTGTGATCCTTAGCTTTCTTCTCGCGATCATGTCGCTCGGCCCGGCTTTCGCGCAGCAGCCGGTTCAGCCCGAGTCGGCCAGGAAGGTGACGCTGACATTTGAGGTATCTGTCCCGCAAGACACGCCCGATGACGGGGTGGTCTGTATCAGCGGAAGTCATCCCGTGCTGGGGAACTGGGATGGTCGAGGCATGACGCTGACGCGGGTTGGTGAGGGCCGATACTCGGGCGAGGTGACTCTGCCTGTCGGAAGTCGGGTGGAGTTCAAGGTTACGCGGGGGAGCTGGCAGACGGTGGAGAAAGACGAGCACGGCGGTGAGGTTCCGAACCGGGTAGCGATAGCGGATCAGGACAAACGCATCGAATTGACGGTGGCATCGTGGGCCAACGGGCAGCTGCCGCAAGGTGAGCCGACCCTGACCGGCGACATCCGCAGGCACGAACATTTTGCATCGAAACTGTTGAAAAACGAGCGGACGGTGCTGGTTTATCTCCCGCCGGGTTATGACGAACACCCGGACCGTCGTTATCCGGTGCTGTACATGCACGACGGGCAGAATATCTTTGACGCCAGCACCTCGTTTTTAGGGGTGGAGTGGGGTGTGGACGAATCAGCCGAGCGTTTGATCGCGAGCAAGACGATCGAACCGATCATCATCGTGGGGATATACAACAACGCGGATCGGGTCGAGGAATACACCCCCGGTGAAACGGGTGGAAAGGGTGACCTGTACGCTCGGTTTCTGGTGGAGGAGGTCAAGCCTTTTCTTGACCGGACATATCGCACCGATCCGTCTCGTGACAAGACGGGTGTGGCCGGTTCGTCACTGGGCGGGTTGATTTCACTGTATATCGTCTGGCGCCACCCGGAGACGTTCGGACGATGCGGGGCGGTTTCGCCGTCGTTGTGGTGGTCGGACGGCTGGCTGCTCAAGCAGTGGGAGCAGGCCGACCTGAGCTGGGCGAAGGCGGTTCGATTCTGGATCGATATGGGGACAGCCGAGGGGAACGCGGTGGATCCTGAGTCCGGCGTACCCAAGCCGGTGCTTGGAACCCGCAGGCTGGTGCGGATTCTGGAACGGGTGGGGTTGGTACGGGGGCAGCACTTCGCCTATCTGGAAGCGGAGGGGGCGTCGCACAATGAGGCGGCATGGGCGGCACGCATAGACGACATATTGGCCTATCTTTACGGCCTGCCTGGGGATGGGGCCGAGACGGAATAACCAAGAAATTTCGGTCTTGACTCTGGAATTACTCCAATTCTGGGCTATTATTATGCAATAATAAGTCCTTCTGTCCTCCCTTTCAGGGCGAGACGCGACAACGTAATCAAAGGGATGTCAGTATGAGCCATGACTCCGGGCACCCCCGGCCAGCAGCCGATCGTGCATCCACCCCGTTCCCCGGCCTGACCGAGTTGGAGCCAAGGCTGTTGCTCAGCGCCTCACAGCCCGCCGCTTTCGATCCATTCCACAGCACCGGCACTCAGCAGGATGAAGTACTCGCCGCGGCGGCGGGGGATCTGGCCTTCGGCATCGACGTGTCACACTGGCAGGGGTCCATCAACTGGAACTCGGTAGCCAACGACGGGATCGACTTCGCTTACATCAAGGCGACCCAAAGGGTCAACATCGTTGACAGCCGGTTCTTCAGCAATATCACCGGGGCGAACAACGCGGGGGTTCTCGCAGGGGCGTACCACTTCGCCACGCCCTACACCGGCGGGGTCAACGATGCGGCCGACGAGGCGACGGATTTCTACAACACCATCTCGCCGTACCTGACGGACGGCTACCTTCGCCCGGCGCTCGATCTGGAAAGCGGTTCGTCGCTGAGCACCACCGTGTTGAGCAACTGGGTTCATGATTTCATGAACACCTTCAGTTCGTTGAGCGGAGGGATTGTCCCGATCATCTACACCGGGACGAGTTACGCCACGAACGAGCTGAACAGTTCGGTCAATATCTATGATCTGTGGTATGCCCGTTGGCCGAACAATCCGGACTTCAACAATCCCCCATCGGCGCCAGGGATCTGGAGCGGGGTGGGTTACGATCTTTGGCAGTATTCCGACAGCGAGAGTGTGGCGGGGATATCCGGCAACGTCGACGGAGATGTTTTCTTCGGCAACTTAAGTGAGCTGGTCGCGAAGTACGGCATCATCACGACGCCGGACGATCATGGCGATGACCTGGCCACAGCGACACCCGTTGGGCTGCCATCCACGACGCCGGGCGTCATCGGCACGTTGGGCGATGTGGACTGGTTCGAGCTGTCGTTGAGTGCGGGTACGGATTACACGTTCAGCGTGTTGGCGGATGGTCTGGTATCGGCGGAGCTTCGGCTTTACAGCGACACGGGCACGCAGATCACGACGGATAGCGGCCCGGCTGTGGGAAACACGCTGGCGGAAATTCAATACACGGCAGCGGTGGGCGGGACGTATTACCTGTCGGTCGAATCGTCCGGCAGCGGGGGGTATGACCTGGCGGTTCAGGAGACGGATGATCACGGCGACGCCATCGCCGACGCTTCCGAATTGGGAGTTGGTTCCATCGGTGGTTTGCAGACCTCCACGGATAAGGATTATTTCCACTTCACCGCCACGAACGGGAACAGCTACGACCTGCGTGTGTTAAGCGCCGGCCTGAGCCAGGCGGTGTTGACGCTCTACAACAGCGGCGGCGGCATCGTCCGACAGGAGTTGGGCTCAAGCTTGGCCAACCCGATGGTGCAGATCCTCTGGGATGCGCCTTCGGATGGCGAGATGTACCTGGCGGTGTCTTCCAATACCGGGGCGTTGGGGGATTATGCCGTCACGGTAGCGGAAACCATCCCGTCGTTGACCGGTGATCTGGACGGTGACGGGTTCGTCGGCATCAGCGACCTAAATGTGGTGCTGGGCAACTGGAATCAGAATGTCACGGCGGGGGATTGGCTGCAGGGCGACCCGAGCGGTGACGGATTCGTCGGGATTGAGGACCTCAACGAAGTATTGGGGAACTGGAACGCCGGCACGCCACCGGCTGTTGAGGCGGCGTCAGCCAGCCAATCGGAAGCGACGGCACAGGCGGCGGGCACGCAGATCCTCGGCATCGATGTGTCGCAGTGGCAGGCGACGATCAATTGGCCCAGTGTCGCGGCGTCCGGCAAGGAGTTTGCTTTCATCCGGGCTTTGGATCGTGATGGTGATCTGGATACGCGTTTTCTTTACAACATCGTCAACGCCCGGGATGCGGGCATCTGGGCTGGGGCTTACCAGTTCGTGACGCCTTGGACCGACGGTTACAACGACGCGGTGGATGAGGCGAGGTTGTTTGCGACGACGATCGCACCGTACTTGACCGGTGATTACCTTCGTCCCGTGATCGATATCGAAGCCGGTCCGCCGCACGAGCCGTTCCCGATGGATCTGGACAACACGGTTTTGACCAATTGGGTTCACGATTACATGGCCGAGTTTGTCCGGCTGACGGGGATCGAGCCGTTGATCTACACCAACACCAATCATGCGGTCAATGCGTTTGATCCGGGTGTGAATGTGTACGACCTGTGGCTGGCGAACTGGACGAATGATCCGAACAATCCCCCGGCGGGTAACGCGGACGGCGTGTGGAACGGGTACGACCTGTGGCAGTATTCCAGCACGACCAGTGTGCCGGGGATCGTGGGGAACGTGGATGGCGACGTTTTCTTCGGGACCGAGTCCGAGCTGATCGCCAAGTACGGCATCGTCATTCCGACGGATGATCACGGCAATGATCTGGCGAGCGCGACTCCGTTGTCGCTGCCGGATGCGTTGATCGCGCAGGCGGATACGATGCTGGATTCCGATTGGTTTGCGGTGTCGTTGAGTTCTGGGCAGGACTACACGTTCAGCCTGTTGGC
>CAZJCN010000125.1:0-7578 GCA_964544195.1 uncultured Phycisphaeraceae bacterium
GGTCAGATCGACAATGACGCCGGTTACTTGTTCGCAGCCTTTACCGTCATCGACGCGGTTAAGCCGATCGATGAGCTTGGCGGCGTCTCTCGCTGGGCGACAGGCGATGCCCAGCGCCTCGGCGGTGGAGTGGATTTTGGTGGCAAAGATCAGGTCGGGGCAGCAATACACAATCATGCGAGCATGATACCAACCTCCCCAGCCGAGACTTTCTTGTAAGCCGGCCTGTTATGTCGATATTGCGGGGGGGCAGATTACATTGGGAGGCGTGTATGGCCGGCTATGGCGACGAATCGGTACAGGCGGAGCTGGGTTTTCGTTACGACCCGTCCGACCTTTATCAGCAGGTGATCGGGCTGGTGCTCAAGTCCGCGGAGATCCTCGAGCTGCCGCGTCATCTTCGCCTGATCATGGCTCAACCCAAGAACGAACTGATGGTGCACTTTCCGGTGCTCATGGATGACGGCAATTACAAGCTGTTCAAGGGCTACCGCGTTCAGCACAACAACACGCTCGGGCCGTACAAGGGCGGTATCCGTTACCACCCGCAGGTCAGCCTGGATCACGTCAAGGCGCTGGCGGTGCTGATGACGCTCAAGACGGCGTTGGTGCGGCTTCCGCTGGGCGGGGCCAAGGGCGGGGTACAAGTCGACCCCCATGTGCTTTCGCGGGATGAGCTGATGCGTTTGACCCGCCGTTTCACCAGCGCAATCGGTGACAACATCGGGCCGGACCACGATATCCCGGCTCCAGATGTCGGGACCAACGCACAGATCATGGCATGGATGGCGGACACTTTCATCAATTTTGTTCCCGGAACACAGCGATGGACCGGGCAGGCGGTGGTGACGGGCAAGCCGTTGGAGTTCGGCGGTTCGCACGGCCGAGACAAGGCGACCGGTCAGGGACTTGTATATGTGCTGGATGAAGTCCTGCCCGAATTGGATCTCGCTTACGACGGTTTGACCTTCAGCCTGATCGGCTACGGCAACGTGGGGTCGTGGACCGGTCGTTTGTTGCAACAGCGTGGCGCGGTTCTCAAGGCGGTGATGGATCACACCGGTGCGATACATAACGACCGGGGTATGGACACACTGGCGCTTGCACAGCACGTCTTATGTCGTGGCGGCGTGGCTGGTTTCCCGGATTCCGAAGCGATTAGCGAAGAGCAGTTTTACCAGACGAAAGTAGACTTGTTTATCCCCGCGGCACTTGAACAGATGCTGGATGTTCGTCAGACCCGGATGCTCGACTGCAAGGCGGTCGTGGAGGCGGCCAATGCGCCCACCACGCCGGAGGGTCAACGCGTCCTGGAGGAACGAGGCATAGCGATCCTGCCGGCGGTCCTGTGCAACAGCGGCGGTGTGACGGTCAGCTACATGGAGTGGAAGCAGAATCGTGCCGCGGAGACCTGGTCGGCCCGTACCGTGGACCGCCGATTGCGCGAGCACATGACCGCGGCGGCGAACCGCGTCAAACTCGCGGCTCATCGTTTCGGCTGTGATCTGCGTACCGCGACTTATTGTGCGGCCCTGGAACATATCGGCAAGGTTTATCAGACACGGGGCATCTTCCCCTGACACGTCATGGAAGTTCCGGCTGATACCTATGCCCGGTCAGGTCTTGTACAGGTTATGGTCGTGGATGTATTGTTCGACCGCAGGGTCAACCATGTCACTGATGGGTTGATTGTTTGCCACACGTCTTCGGATCTCCGTCGAACTGATATCGACCCTCGGCACATCCACCAGTCGCGCTGCCCATTGCCGTCTCGCTTCGTCGTCAGGCAGCGAGGCCAGCAGGCTGTCTTGTGTGTCCGGTGGACGGACCATCACCAACGGCTCGGCCAGTTCGATGATCTGTTCCGGTTCCCGCCATTGGTTGAAGATCCGGACCTGGTCGGCACCGATCAGCAGGCGAAGCCGGACATCTGTTCCGAGTCGTTGACGTAACGAACGCAGCGTGTCAACGGTGTAACTCGGTCGGCCATCTGAAGCACGGTCCAACTCGTCGGTGTAGATATCCGTATGAGGAACCTTGGCCAAGGCCAACCGAAGCATGGCGAGTCTGTGAGTGGGATCAGTCTGAACACGATCCAGCTTGTGGGGGGCCTTGGCGGCGGGGATGTAGGCGACCAGGTCCGCTCCGACCTTCTCACGTACGGCTTGGGGCAGGGTGACATGCGCAACGTGTGGCGGGTCGAAGCTCCCACCGAAAAGGATAATCTGCCGTTGATCGTGGGTTTGGGGCATGGGCAATTGGCTGGGAGCTTAGGGGTTCACGACGTTGGTCGGTCGGCCTTCCAGAAAGGCTCGGATGTTATCCGCTGCGATCCGCATGAGCTTGTGGCGTGCCTCTTTGGCCGCCCATGCGTTGTGGGGGGTAATGATGCAGTTCGGTGCGTGCAGCAACGGGTTGTCCGGGGCGGGAGGTTCGGTGCTCAGGACGTCCACAGCCGCGGCGGCAATACGGTTATGTTTCAAAGCCTCCGCCAGTGCGTCTTCGTCAATCAGCGGCCCCCGTGCGGTGTTGATCAAGATGGCTTGGGGCTTCATCATGTCAAGCCGACAGCTGTCAATCAGGTGCCGGGTTTCATCCGTCAGCGGGCAGTGCAGGCTGACCACGTCGGCACGTTGGAGAAGGCTGTCCAGGTCAGTCCACTCCGCCGGGACCGGCAGTTCTTTACGGGATCGGCTGAAGATCAGGATCTTCATGCCCAGAGCGTGGCCGATGGCGGCGACTCGTTGACCGATATCACCCGCGCCGACGATACCCAAGGTTTTGCCTTCCAATTCAGTCAGAGGGGCCAGCGTGAAGCTGAAGTCCGGGCAGTTGGTCCACATCCCCTCGTGGACCGCCCGGTCGTGCTCTGCCACCCGATTCGTCCACGCAAGCAAAAGGGCGAAGACATGCTGGGCCACGGCGGCCCCGGAATAGCCCGGGACGTTCGTCACAATGATCCCCGCTTGTCTGGCGGCGTCCAGATCGACCACATTGACGCCTGTCGCCAACACGCCGATGTAGCGCAGGTTTGGCAGGCTTCGGATCGTCTGGGCATCAAGCCGCGTTTTGTTGGTCAAAACGATCCCCGCCCCCTCGGCCCGGCTGATGATGAGGTCGGGTTCGGTCCGGTCGTAGACGACCAGATCCCCAAGGGCCTGTATCGGCTCCCAGCCCGGTTCCTCTGGTGGGCAGGGCTGGCCGGGCTCGGCCGGGGTAAGGGTATAACCATCTAGGACGACAATACGTTCGGACATTGCGGTCTCCTGGGCGGGTATGGTAGCCGATGCCGAAGTCAGGGGCAGGCTGGTATCCCATGCCCGGGGATTCTATGATGGCAGCCATGGCGATATTCGTGGATGACCAACCGAAAGACCTGGTCGGCGAGAGTCTCGGGGAGGTGCTGGCGGCCGCGAGCCAAGCCTTGGCCGAGGAAGGCCGGGTTGTGGTAGAGGTGATGCTCGGTGACAAAGTGCTGCGCGGCGACGAGCTGGGCGACCATCAGAACGCAACGATCACCGATACGGACGTCAGGCTGACTTCGGCCGACCCCAAAGCCCTGGCGATCAGCACCCTCAATCAGGTCCGCGAACACCTGCCTAACGCCACGGCGCTGCACGAACAGGCGGCCGAGTGTTTGCAGGCGGACAACCCGGCAGAGGCTTTGAAGCATATCGCCGCAGCCATTGAGGTCTGGATGCAGACGCAGGAAGCGGTGCTCGGATCGGCCCGGGTTGTCGGGTTGGGGCTGGATGAGGTGACCGTGGAAGGCGAGCCCATGACCGCCTTTACGGACGAGCTGATCCAACAGCTCCATAATCTCAAGGAACTAATCGGTGTGCAGGACACCGTGGCTCTGGCGGATGCCTTGGCCTACGAGTGGCCTGCCGTTGTCCATCGTTGGGATAAGCTGATACAGCACCTGATCGAAGACATCGAAAATATGTCGTAGTCGCGGACTGAGTGAAGAATCGTTAAAATCCTTCGCCTCGTGAACACCCTGACAGAACTGCAGAACCATGCCGAATCTTGACCATCCCACACTGCCGATAGTTAAAGCGAAGTTCCCGGATCGCAAGTTCTTTGCCACCGAGTTTCGCGGCGAAACAACGCTGATCGTAGATAAGAACGACCTCGTTGAGGTGATGAAGTTCCTGCGTGAGGACGAGCAGTGTCAGTACAATTTTCTGTCGGATGTCACTTGCGTGGATTACCTGAATTACCCGGGAGCTCCATCGGGTGAGGACGGCGGACCGAAGGGTCGATTCGGTGTGGTGTACAACCTGGTCAGCTATCCGTTCAACCGACGATTGTTCGTGAAGGTTCTGCTTGAACCAACCCTGGATACCAGCGGGACGGAGGACGATCCGGCGTTGCATCTGCCGAGCATGTGCCAGATCTGGCCCGGGGCCGAATGGACCGAACGCGAGGTCTTCGACATGTTCGGCATCCGGTTCGACGACCACCCGGATCTTCGGCGGATCCTGCTGTGGGAAAGCTACCCGGCACATCCCCTGAGGAAAGATTACCCGGTCATCGGACGAGGGGAGCGTGAGGAATACGTGGTCGTGGATCGAGACAGCGCCTAGGCAGGTGGGGCGCACACGATATGTTCCCGGCTTCGGATAGCGGGTTTTTCTCCCGATCCCGGTTGACATTTTCCTGATCTGTGAGATACTTAAAGCATGAGCGGACAGAGCTTCTTTTTTGGCTACTTTTGGTTTGACCGGACGCGACTCGCGTTGGGCATGAAGTAGTCAACCGCTCAGGCAGGACGAACCATTACCCCGACGCGGATGCGGCGGGGTTTTTTGTTTAGGGCCGGGCTTATCACGGAAAGGCTCGGCGGACACACGAAAACACCGGGTGGGGGCGGCACCGATACGTCCTCCACCCAACAGGAATTCCAAGGAGCCATGCCATGATCGTTGTGATGAAACCGGACGCCACCGAAGAGGAAGTGCAGCACGTTATCGATCTGATCCGGGAGATGGGGTTGAAAGACCACCCGATCAAAGGGACGGACCTGACGGTGGTGGCGGTAATCGGCGATGAGCGGAAGAAGGATTGCTCCGTACTCGAGCAGGCTTCCGGCGTGGATCGTGTGATGAAGGTCCTGGCGCCTTACAAGATGGCGGCCAAGGAAACGCGGGGGGGCACCAAAACCCAGATTGACATCGGTGGTGGCTGCGTCTTTGGTGGTAAACACGTCCCTGTGATCGCCGGGCCTTGCAGCGTGGAGGATGAAGACAAGATCATGGAGGCCGCCCGGGCCGTCAAAGCGGCAGGAGCCCATGCCCTGCGGGGTGGAGCGTTCAAGCCCAGGACGAATCCCTACGCCTTCCAGGGCCATGGTGAAGCCGGCCTGAAGATGCTGGCCGCCGCACGGGCGGAAACGGGACTGCCCATCGTCACTGAGGTGCTGACACCTAGTGAAGTCGACTTAGTGGCCGAATATGCTGACTGTCTTCAGATCGGTACCCGAAACGCTCAGAACTACAAGCTGCTGGAGGCCGTCGGCCAACAGCCCAAGCCCGTGCTCTACAAACGTGGCATGGCGATGACGCTGGATGAATGGCTGCAGGCGGCGGAGTACATTCTCTCGGCGGGGAATCCGAACGTCATTCTCTGTGAGCGGGGGATCCGGACTTTCGAGGACCACACCCGAAACACGCTGAGCCTGTCGGTGGTGCCTGAGTTGAGTTTCCGCACGCACCTGCCGATCGTGATCGATCCGTCTCACGGCACGGGGCATGCCCGACTGGTCCCGGCGATGGCGCGGGCGGCGGTGGCGGCCGGCTGTGACGGACTGGCGATTGAGATGCACCAGGACCCTGAACACGCCTTGACCGATGGTGCCCAGTCGATCACACCGCAGGTTTTGACCGAGCTGATGCATAGCCTGCAGCGTGTGGCCGAGGCGGTTGACCGGGAGTGCACCCCGCGTGTCGAAATGGCGGCCACCCGGTAGCATGAAGGGATGAGCACGACGATCATCCGTCTCGGGGCCGGGGATTTCGACGAGGCCATGACCTTCCTCAATCAGGTGTTCGGCGAGCATCGGCCCCATGATTTCGCCAACATGCTGCCGAGCATCTATCAGCCGACCGATGAATCGATGCGGTGCAATTATGCCGTGCGCGATGGCGGGCGGTTGGGAGCCATCGTCGGTGTGTTCCCGATCCAATGGCAGGTCGGGAATCAGGTGCTGCGTATCGCGGGGGTGGGGGGCGTCTCCGTGCATCCCGAATCGCGCGGCAAAGGATATATGAAGCTGTTAATGAATCACGCGATCGGTGAGATGCGTAGGGAGGGATATGACCTGTCTTACCTTGGCGGGAGACGACAACGATATGCTTACTTCGGTTACGAGGTGGCGGGTACCGTCAGCCGTCTTCATTTCAACCATGACAACATCAGGCACGGCCTGAAGAATGCAACACTCCCGGATATTTCTCTTCAACCCTTGACATCTCCCGAGTCACACAATCCTGCCCTCAAAGCCCTGCACGATAAACAGCCCGCGCGTTGCGAACGCCCGCTCCGAACGTTTCATCATTACCTGGCCGGTTGGCACTGCCATCCGATGGTGGCCACGGATAACCGTGGAGAGGTTGTGGGATATCTTGCGTGCCAACCAAACGATGCGATAGTCAACGAGTTCGTGGTACAGGATGCGGGTTCGGCCTGTGCCGTCTTGAAAGCCTGGATGCAAGACCATGCGTCATCCGTTTCGGTGTTAATGCCACCGTACGGATCGGATGTGCTTCGCCGATTAAACAGCCTGGCGGAAACATTGGTCCTTGAGCATTGCGGCAACTGGCAGATTTTCAACTGGGCGAAAGTCGTGGATGCGTTGCTTCATTTGAGACAGGCTTTTACGCCATTGCATCTTGGGCGAGTGGTATTACGGATAACCAATGTCGGGCAGTCGATCAAGATGGTGGTGGATGCCTCGGGGTCGCATTGTCGTTTCACGGATGATCCACCTGACATTGAATTGGATGCGCTGACGGCCACCAGGGTACTGTTCGGGCCGGGCAGCCCGGAGACCGTTACACCGATACCTGCCGGGGCCAGCCTGCTCTCGGCATGGTGTCCGCTGCCGCTTTACATTTCTACGCAAGATAAAGTCTAGGCGTACACGGCGAAGAACACTTCAATAATTCCCGCTGCTCCAAGGAGCAGGCTGATCATGCCGTTCAGTGTCAGGAAGGCAATATGGATGTGGTGAGTTCCGGACCGCCAGACCAGAACATGTTCTACCACCAGCAAAGCAACAGTCACGCAGGCGGCGCCCAGGAACAGCCTATCCAACACCGGGCTGACGGTCACTAGAGCGAACAGGCTCAATCCCGAGATAACATGCAGTCCGCGACTGACCCAAAGAGACTGTTCTTCTCCCAGCGTGGCCGGCATCGAGTATAGTCCCAACCCCCGGTCGTGCTGCACATCCTGTAACGCATAGATCACGTCGAACCCAGCTACCCAGCATGCCACCATGATTGACAACAGCCAAGGGATGGGTGTGCTTAGGAACGCCGGCTCGATCGCGATCGCTGCCGCAACGGGGCTCAG
>CAZJCN010000126.1:0-7572 GCA_964544195.1 uncultured Phycisphaeraceae bacterium
TAACGCTCCCAGCACCATGTACGCTCCAATAATGCGATGATCTTCTAAATAACGTACAGATAGTTAGGACGGTCCCCATTACTCCTCGTTTGTCTGTGTATTTAGGTCAACATGCATAGCTTTAGATGGCCGGAAGTCACTATGCATTGTGATACCGGTACATGTTTTCTATTATGACATGGTTCTCAAATCACAGGTTGTCCTGTGTGTATATTTCAGTGTTATATCTTTCAGGCAAGTTCCGATACCATGAACAAGAATAACGAAGCTGATATATCCAGTTTACGATCCAAACTGATTCTGATTGAAGCGGAATCGTTTGATGATCTTGGCGGGTGGGTAGTCGACCAACAGTTTATGGATCAGATGGGGTCTCCCTTTCTCTTGGCACATGGCTTGGGGGTACCTGTCCGCGACGCGCAGACATCCATCACCCTGCCACAGCCAGGCAGATACCGGGTGTGGGTCAGAACACGCGACTGGGTGGCGCCATGGAACGCTCCCGGTTCGCCCGGCCGATTTCAATTGTTAATCAACGGCAAACCCTTGGAGACGATTTTCGGCACCGAAGGGGTGGAGTGGCATTGGCAGGACGGCGGCGAGGTAACGCTTGATAAATCATTCGAACTACGGCTGCATGATCTGACAGGATTTGAAGGACGCTGCGACGCAATACTCCTGTCACAGGAGAAAGACTTTATCCCGCCTCATGGCGGTGTGGAGTTAGATCAGCTGCGATCGAAGTTGCTTGGATGGGATCGGGAGCCGGAAAAAGGGGGGAGCTTTGATCTTGTCGTGGTCGGCGGTGGGATTGCGGGGGCGTGTGCGGCGATCACCGCGGCGAGGCTGGGGCTTTCCGTTGCGCTGGTTCAGGACCGGCCGGTGCTTGGGGGTAATGGCAGCAGTGAGGTAAGAGTATGGCCGGAAGGCTTTACCAATTACGAACCCTACCCACGTGTTGGGGATGTCGTCAATGAACTGGCTCCATACAGCCCGCTCAAGGATTGCCCGGACCCGAAAGCGGCCAAGGAATTCAACGATGCTCACAAGCAGGCTCTGGTTGAATCCGAGCCGAATGTGACCCTGATGCTTGAACACAGAATCAATGCTACCGAAACCGATGACAACATGATCCGTTCGGTTGTTGCCCAGCACACTCGATCAGGTCGCCGGGTACGATTGCAGGGTCGATACTTTCTGGACGCTACCGGAGATGGGGTTTTAGGCGCGCTGGCGGGTGCCGATTATGAAATCACGCTCAAAGGGCACATGGGTTCAACTAATCTATGGGATGTCGGGGAAACTCAGGAAAATGAGTTTCAATTGAAATGCCTTTGTGGCGAGGAAGATCCCCTCTCGCTTAATTTCAAGGCCGCTGACACACCGCAGCCGTTCCCGAGGTGTCCATGGGCGGTTGATCTCAGCAAGACCTTGTTCCCCGGCCGGCCGGGAACAGAAACCTTTGGCGCCAAAGAGCTGAAGCAGTTAGGCAACTGGTTCTGGGAAGCGGGTTTTGATAAAGACCCGATAGCCGATGGTGAGTGGATACGAGACCTGAATCTTCGTGCGATGTATGGGGCGTGGGATACCTTAAAGAATGTAGACGGCTTGTATCCCAATCACCGGTTGAAATGGGCGGCGTTTATTGCCGGTAAACGTGAATCTCGACGATTGTTGGGAGATGTCGTATTAACAGCCGAAGATTTCAAAAAAAATACCCAATTTGAAGACGCCGCCTTCCCATGTACGTGGCACATCGATCTCCACGCGCCTCACCCCGATTATTTCGAAGATGACAATCCGGATGCATTCATCTCGACGTATACAAGGGGAGAGGAATACAGATACGAAGGCCCATATTGGGCGCCTTACCGCTGCTTGTACAGCCGGAACATTCGCAATCTGTTCATGGCCGGCCGTGACATCAGCGTGACCCATGAAGGGCTTGGTCCAGTCCGTGTCATGCGAACCTGCGGCATCATGGGCGAGATCGTGGGGATGGCCGCTTCGATCTGTAAAGCCCATGACTGCACGCCACGAGACGTATATCAGCGTTATCTCGGTGAGCTGAAAAACCTTATGTCCCAAGGGGTTGGCCAGTCGTCCATGGCCCGTGCGAGCCGATAACGCCTCAACAGTCGGCCTGTCCGTATGGCCCGATGCGGTACAGATAGCCGTAGCCGGAGGCTGTCTGGCGTGATACAATACAAGGCTCGGCGAGGCAAGGTCCGGCATTTCGGGCCGTAAGCCAATACACACCAACAGGTTACGCTTGTATTATTGCACGAAGGATGCCGAATCATGCCACGACCCATGACGATGACAGAGAAAATCTTCGCTGCCCATGCCGGCAAGTCTGAGGTCAAGCCCGGCGACAATATCTGGGTCGACGTCGATATCCTCATGACTCACGATGTCTGTGGCCCCGGCACCATCGGCATCTTCAAAAAACAGTTCGGCGAACATGCCAGGGTCTGGGATCCAGAGCGCGTTGTCATCATCCCTGACCACTACATCTTTACCGCCGATGAGAAATGTCACCGGAACGTTCAGACCCTACGTGATTTCGTCAAGGAACAGGGCCTGAAATATTATTACGACCCGGACTTCCTCAATACGGAACAAGGTTCCGGATTTCCTAATCCTTACCGCGACCCGACCAAGACCAACTACAAAGGCGTGTGCCATAAAGCACTGCCTGAAGAGGGCCATTGCCGCCCAGGCGAGATCATGCTCGGAACGGATAGCCATACCTGTACCGCCGGCGCTTTCGGGCAGTTCGCCTCCGGCGTGGGTAATACAGACGCTGCGTTCACACTGGGCACTGGTAAGACCTGGCTTAAAGTGCCCCCGACCATGAAGTTTGTTTTCCATGGCCAGATTCCACCCTACCTGACCGCGAAAGACCTGATCCTTGCCGTCATTGGTGAGATCGGCGTTGCCGGCGCAACCTACAAGACCATGTACTTTGCCGGGGAGGGTATTCAGAGCTTGTCTCTCGAAGATCGGATGACACTGACCAATATGGCCATCGAAGCCGGCGGAAAGAACGGCATCTGCGATGTCGATGAAAAAACACTCGCCTATGTTCGCGCCCGGTCTACCCGCCCCGAATGGACGGTTTATCAGGATGATCCCGGTGCCGAGTATTGCTACGAACACGCCTGGGACCTCGGCACCATGGAACCCATGGTTGCCAAGCCGCACAGCCCAGACAACAAGGATACCGCCCGGAACTGCTCAGACGTCAAGCTGGATCGAGCCTATATCGGCTCGTGTACCGGCGGCAAGATCACCGACATGATCTTCGCTGCTAACATTCTGGCCGGTAAACAGGTCAAGATCCCTACCTTTGTCGTTCCCGGATCGACCGAGGTGCATGCTGACATGCTCCGCTTGAACCTGCGAGGCGAACCGGCTGGCGACGGCGACGTCACGGTCTATAAAGCGCTGGAAGAGGCTGGCTGTCTGATCGGGCCAGCTAGTTGTGCCGCCTGCCTCGGCGGCCCTGCAGACACCTTCGGCCGGCTCAACGAGCCGATTAACTGCATCAGCACCACCAACCGCAACTTCCCCGGCCGGATGGGGCACAAGGAAGCCGGGGTTTATCTGGCCTCACCACTGACTGTGGCCGCCAGTGCCCTGACCGGCAAGATCACCGACCCACGCGAGTTCATAAGTGAACCGATTGAGACGGGGTCAGCCGGTGTGGTGTGATTCCCATGGCAGGCAGGTGGCAATCGTGCTGACCGGAGCAGAAAAACGAGCCCTCAAACAGCGTGGTCAGACCATGCCCGCAGACTGTCGCTTGGGCAAGGCCCAGCTCAGTGAGGGGTTTCTGACCAATCTCAATCGACTTCTGGATCAACGCGAACTGGTCAAACTCCGGTTTACAGAGCTGGAGGGTCGGGCCAGAAAGGAACTGGCTGAGGCGGTGTGTGCCGCGGTGGGGGCTGAACTCGTACAGGTGGTCGGACGGACCGTGTTGATGTACCGGCATAAACCGAAGGATGAATCGACTGGTATTGAATCGCCATAACCGATTCTCGGGCTTATTTTCGTTATCCGGTTGTAGGCATACAAAAAACGCCGTGAACCCACGGCGTTTTTTATAGGTTTCAGATGTCCTTGATTACAGCATTTCCAAGCGACGCCTGGCTTCACGGACACCGAGTTTGCGTACGGCTACCAGCGCCGCAAGTTGACTTTTACGTGGTTTCGTTCGGCCCTGTTCCCAGAAATAGATGGATTGGGTTGATACGCCGACCAGTTTCGCATATTCCGCAGCACTGAGGCCTAATTTATGACGATGACTTCGCAGGCCCTTGGGACTGAACCGGACACGATCTGCCGTCTCCGTCGGAGCCGTGACGGTTTTAACACGCTTGGTCTCCTGCTTTTCAAGAAAAGCAATTCGCCGTTGAAGGTCATTGACTTGTCGTTTCAGTTCGGCAATATCGCGACGGTGCTGGGCAGAAGCCTTGCGTAGCACCGAGGTTTCACGCTTGATCTCTCGGCGGGCAATTCGTGAGATCTCGTTTTTCAGTACTTGGGCTAAATTCGCCATGCATTTACTCCTTATCGTGTCCGTCATCATGTGATTCGGGAGGCTTGGCGTTAACATCGCGTTGCCAGATGACCTGCGGCGCATCGCCCCAGAGCATCTCAAGATCATAATGCGCTCGGGTCGCAGGCTCGAACAGGTGAATGATTGAGTCCACGAAGTCCAGAACCAGCCAGGTTGAGTCGGCATCGCGTTCCGACCCGAAGCGTTCGAGCCCGGTGGAATGAGCCAGATCACAGACCTGTGACGCAACCCCCTTGATCTGACGATCGCTCGTTCCTGATGCGATGACGATATAGTCCGTCAGGTCACTGATGCCACGCACATCGTAAACAACGACCTGCTCGCAATGCAGGTCGCTGATAAGCCGAGCAGCTTCAATAACAAAGCTGCGCACTTTCAATTCACGAGCCGTGCCCTTGGCGGCGGGCTTGGGGCGTTCCTTCAAGTGCAGCGCGTTTCGGGTTGGATCTTCTTTACGTTCGGTTGCCATGATTTATCTGCGATAAAAAACCCCCGACATTCCGCCGGGGGCAAGAGATTATAGCAGATTTTCAGGAGATATCCCCTGTTGGGAATGGATATCAGCCCATCCCCAGCAATGCCGAAATGGCAGGAGAGAACTTCACAACCAGGCCCGCGAACACGACGCTTACGATGCTCACCAGTTTGATGAGGATGTTCAGGCTTGGTCCGGACGTGTCTTTGAACGGATCGCCGACCGTATCACCCACAACGCCCGCTTTGTGCGCATCGGAACCTTTGCCGCCATGAGCACCGGTTTCGATGTATTTCTTGGCGTTGTCCCACGCGCCGCCAGCGTTGGCCATGAAAATCGCCACGGCGAAGCCCGTCACCAGTGTGCCGGCCAGCATGCCCATGACACCGGGTACACCCAGCACCAAGCCGACCACGATCGGTACGATCACTGCCATACATGAAGGCAGGACCATTTCACGAAGTGCTCCGCCGGTCGAGATCGATACGCAGCTCGCATAGTCGGGATAAGTGTGGCCGTCGTTTTCCACCGAGTAGGGCCACTTGGTCGGATCGGCCACATCTTCGTCACTCATGCCCTGCTTCTTGAACGCGTCTTTCATGATTTTGAATTGGCGTCGGCATTCATCGATCATCGCATAGGCCGCTCGGCCGACCGCGTTCATCGTCATCGAGCAGAACACAAACACCAGCATGACGCCTAAAAACAGCCCACACAAAACACGCGGGTTCATCAAGGTGACATTAAACAGTTCCATGATCTGCGGCAATGTCAGGCCGCTGATAGGAAGCGCCTTCTCAACGCCCTCAATGTACGCCTGTCCGTCGGCGACCTTGCCTCCGTCCAGCAGGATCTCTGTTCCCTGGCTGGCCTTGCTCAAGGCGGTCTGGACCGTCGTGACATAAGCCGCCAGCAGCGCCAGCGCGGTTAGTGCCGCCGATCCGATCGCAAAGCCCTTGCCAGTCGCAGCGGTGGTGTTACCCAGTGAGTCGAGCATGTCCGTACGCTCGCGCACCTGCGGTGGCTGGTGGGTCATCTCAGCGTTGCCGCCAGCGTTATCAGCGATCGGGCCATAGGCGTCGGTCGCCAGGGTGATACCCAATGTGGAAAGCATCCCGACAGCGGCGATGCCCACACCAAAGACACCCATCAGGAAGGTTTCTCCGCCGCCGGCGAAATTGAACGCCAGCAAAATCGCGAAGACGATCGTTAACAGCGGAATCCAAGTCGACAGCATGCCTTCCGCGATACCTGCAATGATTACGGTCGCGGGTCCGGTCTGCGCCTGTTCGCTGATCCGCTTGGTGGGCTTGTGTTCATAACTGGTATAGACCTCGGTGCCGTAGGCGATCACCAGGCCGGCAAGCAGGCCGGATACGATTGCACCCCAGATGCCCAAAGCATTGACATGCTCGATCCCGCCCAAAAGCTTGGAGAGCAGGAAGTACGATCCAACGACAATCAGGCCCGAACTTGCCCAGACACCCATGTGAAGGCTCTTGAGCAGTTGAGCAAAGCTCGCGTTTTCCTTTGCTCGGACCAGAAAGATCGAAATTACCGAGGCGATGATACCCAAACCCGCCAGTGCCGCCGGCGCTACGATCAGTGCCAAGGCTTCTGTGGTGTCCAGCCCGATTTGGACCGCCGCTGCCGCGGCCAATGCCATCGCAGCGAGGATCGAGCCATAGTATGACTCATACAAGTCCGCGCCCATGCCGGCGACGTCGCCGACGTTGTCACCGACGTTGTCCGCGATCGTCGCGGGGTTACGGGCGTCATCTTCCGGGATGCCCGCCTCGACCTTGCCGACAAGGTCAGCCCCGACGTCCGCTGCCTTCGTGTAGATTCCGCCACCGACACGTGCGAAGAGGGCTTGCAACGAAGCGCCCATCGCGAAGCTGAGTGTGATCGTGGTCAGGTTGACCAGGTCGCCCGGCTCAGCCACCTTCAGCACCTTGTTCAGGACGAAGAACCACACCGAAACGTCGAGCAACGCAAAGCCCGTGACACACAGGCCCATGACGGCCCCGGCACGGAATGCGACCTTCAGCCCGTCGTTGAGCGATTGCTTGGCCGCCGCGGCAGTACGTGCTGAAGCGTTGGTCGCGGTCTTCATCCCCAGATAACCACAGGTCCCCGACAAGGTCGAGGCAATCAACACGCCAAGCGGTGTCAGTTTTGCCTGAAGACCGGAAAACGCCATCAGCAGCAACACGACAACCAGCACGATAATCACGATGGCGACCACTTTGGCCTGTCGGCCAAGGTAAGCATAAGCTCCTTCACGGACCGCCTTAGCGATTCTGATCATCTCGGGTTCACCCTCGCTGTTCTTCATAAATCCCTGGTAGAACAGGAAGGCAAATACAAGCGCCACCACCGCTCCGATCGGTGCGAGCAGGTAGGCGTTGGGCATCCCCTCGATGACCTGACCCAAGCTCAGGCTGGTCAACATTGCCGGTTCCATTACAAGCCGTGTCGTCCCCATAGCAAACATGATCAAGTTTCC
>CAZJCN010000127.1:0-7547 GCA_964544195.1 uncultured Phycisphaeraceae bacterium
AAACCACGAGCTTTTACGCTGATTGAATTGCTGGTCGTGATCTCCATTATCGCGTTGCTGGTGGGGATCCTTCTGCCCGCCCTCGGAGCGGCGCGGCGCACGGCACAGAGTATGGTTTGCCTGTCCAACCTCCGACAGATCGGTGTGGGGGTCGCCGGGTACGCCAGTGATTACGACAGTGCCACCCCGCCGAGTATCACGACTGGCTACAGGCCCAACGGTGCCAGTACCCCCATCCCGGACAGAGAGTGGACACTCCTGATCATGTCCTACATGACCGGCGACGGGGACGGGACGTACCTGAATGCCAGCGCCAACGGCGCTACCGGTGACGGACGTGAAACGTTGGACAGTTTCCGGTGCCCTTCCTCTCCGGTCGATGCCGGCCGGATGCATTACTCCGCGCACCCGTTATCAATGCCTTTGTTGTACCAGGACGAAGCTCGCAGCCCCGCTATCTTCAAGATCGACTACGCGAAACGCATAACCCAGAACATGTTGGTGGCCGACGCCTGCCAGTTTATTCCCTCCACCATCACTCCGGCGGGCCAAAAGGAATATGGGATCGCGCTCGCGGCACTGGACGATCTGGACGGGGGTGAGGTTTACGATCACAACGGTGCGGGCAACCACCACTATTACAAGGCCAGCGAAACTGATAACGATGATCCGATCGATGTCGGTATTAATGCTTCAGGTACACGATTGAGCAAAGCGGTCGCCATGGCGGATCGTGGTGACATTCGCTACCGCCACGGCGGCGGCGAGAAAGAAGGCAGTGATTCGGGTAGCGCCAATATACTCTGGCTCGATGGTCACGCCGACTCAAACCAGATCGGCACGCTGACCAAAGCCCAGGTCCGAACCGACCCAGTGAACTGATTTATTCTTACACCTGACTCAAATATCAACCTTTAACCAAAGAGTAGTAACCTTGACACGCAGTACCGAAACACACAAAGAATCAACTGCCGAGGTGATCCTGCCGGGCACGGTTGTCACCCCAAACTCCCGTCAGTGGCTGGAAAAGGCCAGGCCGGGTAAACCGCGCTTTCAACTGACGCGATACGAAGGGAACCCGGTTCTATCGCCCAACCCCAAAAACGCTTGGGAGTCGGCCGTCAACACCAACCCCGCGGTGTGGGTGGACCCGGATACCGATGACGTCTGCATGCTTTACCGAGCAGCCGGGCATGACCCACAACACCGTGTGGTGCTGGGTATGGCACGAAGTCGAGACGGGTTCACCTTTACCCGTTGTGGCGATCAGCCGGTGTTTGAACCGAGTGTGGATGGATTCGACGCCGGCTGCGTGGAAGACCCTCGAGTGATCCGGTTGGGCGATCATTACTACATGACCTACGCCGCCCGCGCAACGCCACCCGGGCAGTACTGGGTCCAGCCGCCATCCGAACGTGACTGGGTTCCGGACCCGTTGCCCCCGGACACCCCCTGGTGCATCCGTGAGAATCACACCGTCACCGGCCTGGCGATCACGCGAGACTTCAAGACTTACATCAGAGCCGGACGGATCACCAGCCCGATGGTCGATGACCGCGATGTCATCATCTTCCCGGAAAAGATCAACGGGAAATACTACATGATGCATCGTCCGATGCAGTGGACAGGCGAGCAATACGGAACAAAGTACCCAACGATCTGGATCAGTTCGGGATACGACCTGATGGACATGGGTTCTCCCACACAATTATTAACAGCCAAGTATGAATGGGAAACCAAAATCGGCGGCAATACCCCGCCGATCCGGACCGAGCATGGGTGGCTAACGCTTTATCACGCGGTGGGTCCTGACAAGCATTATCGCCTCGGTGCATTGTTGTTGGACCTGGACGATCCCACCGTGGTGCGCCACCGCACTCCCGACTGGATCATGCAACCTGAAGAGCCGTACGAAACCAACGGGCTGTATAACGGCTGTATCTTCCCCTGCGGCAAACTGGTGCGGGACGGCCGTCTGCTGGTGTACTATGGTGCTGGCGACGTGCATGTGGGTGTGGCTTATTGTGATATGAGCATGCTGATGAAGCACCTGCTGAGCTGCCCGTCGTAAGTGCGATCGACTATGAGGAGGCATAACTTGCCCTTTTTATACCGAATGACAGCGATTGTGTTGTTAGCGGTGGTGTATCACACAAACGCTGTTTCTGTGGTTGTCGGTTCACCGCCGGACCCGATAGAGTCCTACAACTATGTTCTGGGTACGCAGACCTTCGGCATCCGATACACATTTACGGAAGACGATGGTCTGGTGGAAACCGCCAAAGCGATCCGGACGATGGGTTCGAATATCCTTAAAATCGGGCTTGATTCAAAATACGATGGTGAACTGTACAGCCTGCCTCACGACGACTCGATCAATACCGTTGTTGAACTGGCCCGCAACCAACCGTCCTATCGGCATGTGCTGGACATGCCGTTCACATACTACCTGCTCTGGGTCTACCCGATGTCGGTAGATGGTGGATGGGACGATGGATTGAGTGAACAAGAGGCCAAGCAGGTCTATCGTGAAATCTATGACCTGACCCAGTATCTATTGGAAACATACAGCGGAACAGGCAAGGTTTTTTACCTAGGACACTGGGAAGGCGACTGGCACCTTCACCCGGATTACGACGGCAGCAAAGACCCTACTGATATCATGATCCGTGGCATGATCGATTGGCTGAACACGCGTCAACAGGCCGTTGATGATGCCAAGGCTGAAACGCCACATCACGACGTCCAAGTCTATCACTACACCGAAGTATGCCTCGTTGACAAGGCCATGCGGGGAGTCAAGACACTGACAAACAACGTCTTGCCCCATACCACTGTCGACTATGTCTCATGGTCCACCTATGATCGGCTGAACTGGGGTGGTCGGGGGCTTGCGATTGAGGATATTGAACAACGACTCGTCCCTGCTCTCGATTACATTGAATCCAAGCTGGCTCCCAAGCCGGGAATACCTGGCCGGCGAGTCTTTATCGGTGAGTACGGATTTCCCCTATCGATCATGAAATCCCCCGAAAAACAGGATGCCTATGCCCGCGAAGTCGCACGTGTCGGCCTGACGTGGGGTTGCCGGTTTGTACTCTATTGGGCCGTATACTGCAATGAATCCGACAACGGACGCCATAAAGGCTTCTGGATGATCGATAATCAAGGCAGGAAACAACCAGTTTACAACACACACAAGCGTTATTACGAGAACGCAAAACAGTATGTGCGATATTTTTACAATACACATGGTCGGGTTCCGACAAGAGATGAGTTCTCACCGGTAGCGGCTTCACTGCTGAATCAGGCTACTACTGCTCCCTGATCGTAACCGTACTCACCTTCCCATCATCTGAGGTAGACCATGCATTGGCGGTTAGTCTGTTGTTTCATTGTGTTAATAGCATTGTCATCCGGCTGCAATGCGGACACGGGGCCAATGCCCGTGCAGTCTATTTCACGGATCACAATTGACATTGGTAACATCTCACATCCGGTGAAGGGATTCGGCGCTCATATCTGGGCTGGGGATATGGATGTCGAGCCGATACTCAGGGAACTTCGGATGCGTTACGTTCGGTTGACCGTTGGCCCGAACTGGTTCAATGTCAAGAACACGCCTCCAACCGACTCGACACGTGAAGAGATGGATCGCTTTCTAATCAATAATTTCGACGGAGATGGCGAGCCACGCTTAAAGAACATGAAGAACACATGGCAGATGGTCCAACGCCTTGGCCTTGAAACCATCATGATCCAATTCACAGCTCCCGACAACTGGCTCAGCCAGGACGGCCAACGACGATTGCTTCCGCAGCACCTCGACGACTATGCCCGCTACTGGGGATCACTTCTGATACTGATGAGACAGCACGGCATCATGCCGACATATATCGAACTGGTCAATGAGCCAGAAGGAGACTGGTGCACGCGCATTCCGCCCGAGGAATACAACCGACTCGTTATCCTGACAAGAAAGGAACTCGACGATCGAGGTTTTGAACATGTCGGCATCGTCGGGCCGGGACTGGCCTGGCTGGATCATGATGGAGGCGGAAAGCGATGGGTCGAAGCGTTAACACAAGACGGTCTTGATGCGCTGGCCGGTTGGTCTACCCACGTCTGGGACGATAAGTTTCAGCCCGATGCTGATGTTCAGTTCGTCGCGGACAAGTGGACACGATTCCGTGACGCTGTACGTCGCAAGGATCCCAAGTGGACACGACCTATTCTCGTTACAGAATACGCAACCGGTGCTCATGTGTTCTACGGGATCGCCTACGATCCAGTAGAATCCAACGGCAATAATCGCGCCTCGGATTCACACCCCTACGCAATACGTGTCTTTGAGCAGACGTTGGTGCATATTAATCGCGGTGCCTCTGTATTGATCGTGTGGGAAGCACGAGATCAGCTCTGGTCGCATCACGCATGGGGACTGTCTACAAGCAATGGCGAACGGCGTCCTGCGTTTTATGCGCTACGAACGCTGTTGCCTCACATACCCACTGATGCCATGGCTCTGAAAAAGACTTGGCCGGATTCACCGGTGCGTGTTGCCGGGTTTGTTAATAATGAACGCCTGACTCTTGCTTTGGCTAATGGCTCAACATATACACAACAGCGCGTGATCGAATTGAAACAAGCGAGACACCTGATGCTACTGGGTGGATTGCGTTATAGTGAGTCAGGTACGGATCATATACCACCGAGACTCACCGGCAAGCATATACGGGTGACCCTTCCGCCGTTGAGTACGCTGACCTGCACCTTAGCACTCGTACCAGATAAAGATGCACCATAGTATTGGATAACAGATAATTCAGACAGTTATCTTTCATTCAACAGTCGGCCTCAGGCGCGATTACGGTATAATCCCGGATCAACGGCTGAAGCCATTGATCTGACATCCATATCACCACCCAAAAATGTGTTGATCTGATCGGCTATGGATAACGGATTATCGATCAATGTTCTGTGATCGATATATAACACTTCGCAATCGGATCGGGATCTTAACAATTCGTCCGCTTTCACCAATTGGTTTTCATAAACCTTCATCAATGCGGCATCTGTAAGAGCAGCCCCCTGCTTGCCTGAACGCTCCAGCATTTTACGCTGCGAGCGGACCACCTCCTCAAGCGATCGACGCATAAACAGAATCTTGTAGTGGTAACCTTTCGGCAAGTGCTCCAATAGTAAATGGATGACCTTGACAGCCCGGCCGACAGCCTGTTGCATGATATCCGGGCGCGTTTGTAGCTGCTTGATCGACTCGTGCTCATAATATCCCTTCGGATTGTCTTCGTCACGGGCCCGAATCGTATCCGTTAACGGTGGTATACCCCCCGCCTCAAGCATCTGCATCATCAAGCTGGTCCCAGAACGTGGCAACCCTGATACGACAACAACCTGTTTATCTGAGGTGTTCATTATGTCTCCTCACAATGATTATTCTATTCGAATAATCGAGGATAGCATAAATGACGGATTATCCCGAACCGAATCGACTCTGCGTTTGGCTGCGGGATATACATGACGGGCTAATCGAATATCAGGATATTACTGGTATCGACGCCTGATCCGGAAGTTCTATGGTTGTGTCGTGGTGTATTATCCTGTTGGCCGGGGCCATCTGGCGACGATATTCTCTGGGAGTCATGCCCTTGCGTCGTTTGAACTGCTTATTGAAGTTCGACAGGTTGTAAAACCCACAATCGCTGGCTATCTGCGTGATCGGGTCGTCCGATTCGATCAGCCGCTTGCATGCCCGGCTGATACGCACCTCGATCAGAAAGTCCTTGAAGGATTTCCCCAGTGACTTCCGGAACAGGCGGTTACATGTCGCACTGGACACCTTGAGGAGACTGGCCACTTCACCCAACGATATGGGATCGCTGAGATGCTCGTGGATGTGATTCAAAGCGGTATTGATCTTGCTGCTTTCCGAAAACTTGACTTTGGAAGAGTATCCCGGGCTGGCGATCGGAACTCTTTCGGGATACTTCGCCATATCATGCAGCAGTGTGAACAGCGCCATCAAGCGCTGAATACCCTGGCTATTAAAGATTATCTCAATCGTCGGCTTGAACACGCGCAGCGCTTCCGGGCCGAACGACAGGCCACGATCCGTATCGGCTAGCAGACCCCGTACCAATGCCAGTTCCGGAGTCTTGAGCAGATGATCACACAACAGGTTGGCCGGGAACTGGATCACCCGAGCAATTGAATCCGCCGTGTTGTCCGGATCGCTGGTAAAACGGTGTGGCAGGTTCGAGCCGATGATGACAAAATCGCCCGGCTGATACGGGCTGATGTCATCGCCAATCAGCCGAATCCCGCGTCCCCGCTCGATCGCAGTGATCTCGATCTCCGGATGAAAGTGATAGGTCCCGCGAAATCGGCCGGCCTGCTTGTGCAGGATCGCAAAAGAACTACCCGAGTTCGAAACCACTTTTTCAAATTCAATCTTCATCGGGCACGCTCACTAGGCCTATTCCTGATGCGTATGTGCAGACCGGGCCGTATGAACAATCTGGTCGTGATTCAACCTCGATTCATTAATCTCAAATACCGAGACATCCGCCAATGAAGCCCTGACCTGTTGCAGTATTGAATGATCGGCTATCAGGACCATCTCGCCTACAACACCCTGTTTGGGAGACCATTCGGCCGTTGGTATTGGTTGCACATCACACACGTGACCGGACATCTGTATGCACCACGCCTTCCCATCCCATTGGAGAAAGCCCTTGGCCCGCTGTAATTCCTCACTCAATCCCGCCAGCAACTCACTTAATGTGTCAGGAGCAATCGGTTCGCGAAATCTGATATCGAGCTTGTACCAAGACTGGTCGTCTGTGGTCGTGTCCGCTTCAACTGATTCCTTTCCTATGGCTGGTTGTGATCCCGATTGTCTCAGAATGACTTCCGGATCAATCTGGCCATGACTTGCTGTCATGATGGCTGCCCCCGGTCGAAGTTGCTGCAGCAACTCACAAGTCTGCTTGACTGTGGCCGAATCGGCTTCGTCACAGTGATTGACAATCAGCACATCAGCGGGCTCGATCTGGCGCCCAAGGAGCACAAACCTTTCATGCTGTCGAAGGAATCGGCGGGCATCAACCATCGTCACGACTCGTTCGACATGGGCTGGAATCGACGGGTCTGCAAACAGGTTCAAAAGCTGCCGGGTATCGCTGATTCCGGAACACTCAAGGATAATCAGATCAGCCCCGTGTTGTCGGGTGACACGGTCGATGGCCTGAAGAAGTCCGACCTGTACCGAGCAACACACGCAGCCGTTGCTTAGTTCGATGACGTCCGGCCCTTGCTGTCGGATCAGGCTCGCGTCAACGGACAACCGGCCGAAATCATTGACTATCACCGCCAGACGCTTATCGGAAAATCCGGTGCGCAGCAGGTGATTCACCAGCGACGTTTTGCCGGCGCCAAGAAAGCCGCTGATCACGATGACCGGGATGGACCGATTGCTGTTCGCCATTACTGTCACAATCGAACATTATCCGCTGACGATGACTAAG
>CAZJCN010000128.1:0-5532 GCA_964544195.1 uncultured Phycisphaeraceae bacterium
ACCAAGGATTGGATGTGTTCACGCTCCTCGGTCGGCAGCTCATCTCCGACTTTGATTAATTGCTTTTCAATGGCGCGGATGTCGAGCCGGGCCTGATTGCGCAGATCGATCAAACGGTGGGCCGTCATGTCTTCCACGGCATGGGCGTAGCTCTCGGCTTCCATGCGGGCGACCTCCTCGCGGGTCAACCCGTGGTTGGGAATGATCTGGATCGAAGCACGCTTTTCGCTGCGCTTCTCGACCGCTTCCACGTTCAGCACACCGTTGGCATCCACCAGGAACGTCACCTCGACCTTGGGCAAGCCCGCCGGCATCGGGGGAATCCCCTTCAACTCAAACTGGCCGAGTGACCGGCAGTCCTTGACCAGTTCACGTTCTCCCTGCACCACATGGATCTTGATGCTGGTCTGCCCGTCGGCGTAGGTCGTGAACATCTCGGTCGCCCGAGCCGGGATGGTCGAGTTGGCCATGATCAGTTTCGCCACCGCACCACCCATCGTCTCGATACCCAAGCTCAGCGGGATCACATCCAGCAAAAGCATCTCGGTGTTGACCCCGGCAAGGATCGACCCCTGAACCGAAGCCCCCAAGGCAACCACTTCATCCGGGTTCAAGGCGGTGTATGGCTCGGTCCGGAAAAACTCACCGACCTTCTGACGGACCAGTGGGATCCGGGTTGACCCACCGACCATGATGACACGATCGATATCATCCACGCTGCAACCGGCTGAACGCAGGGCCTGAGCGCAACAGTCGATCGTCCGGTCGACCCACGGACCGATCATCCGCTCCAACTCGCTGCGGGTCAGTGTTCGGCGGTACACCCGCGGATTGCCGTCACTGTCCGTGCCCAAGTCCACCTCGACCGGAGCTGAATCCTCCTGAGAAAGCCGGATCTTCATCGCCTCGGCAAAATTACGAAACGCCTGCCGGGTGGAGGGTGGGAACTCGATGTGTTCGCCGAACTGTTCGCGGACTTCTTTTTGAATCAGCTCTACGATCATCCGGTCCACATCATCCCCCCCCAGATGCGTGTCACCGGCGGTCGCCAGCACCTGATCCACCCGCCCGGTATCGGTCTGCATCAGGCGCAGGATGGAGACATCGAACGTCCCGCCGCCAAGATCAAACACCGCAACCATCTGAGAAGGGGCCTGTGTTTCGACATCCGATGTCGGAGTGCCGCTGTTGCATGCTTCGGGGTTAATCTTGGTATTCAGGCTGACGGAGCCATCAACAGCCGTTCGGCTGACTTCTGGTTTCTGTTTCCGCGCCCCGAGGCCGTAGGCCAAGGCGGCGGCGGTGGGTTCGTTGACAATGCGTACGATGTCCAGCCCGGCGATCCGCCCGGCATCGCGTGTCGCCTGTCGTTGCGCGTCGTCAAAGTACGCCGGGACCGTCACCACCGCCTTGTTCACCGAACACCCCAGCGCTTTCTCAGCCCAACCGCGAAGCTCCGCGAGAATCACCGCACTTACTTCCTGTGGACTGATCAGCCGGTCGCCGATCCGGACCCGCGCGGTGTTGTGTTCGCCTTCCACCACCGGGTAAGGCAGGTAGGACAGCTCGTCGGCCACGTCCTGAACGCTACGGCCCATCAGCCGTTTGACGCTGAAGACCGTGGTCTCGGGAAACTCGACAGCATGCAGCCGGGCCTCGCGCCCGACCGCTTCGACCTGCCCATCCGCTTCCCGGTAACGGACGACGCTGGGCAGGACACGCTGCCCGTCCGGCCCTTCCAGGATCCGCGGGCCCCGTTCATCGCAGTACGCCACGAGCGAATTCGTCGTTCCCAGGTCGATGCCGATGATCGGCTCCGGATTCGGGGGTGTTTGCGTAGATTCCGTCATAGGGCGAAAGTGTAGGCCAGTAACCGTCCCTCGACCACCTGAGTTGCCATGCCTGTTTACCGGATCACGATCGAATCTTCGTTCAACGCCAGCCATGCCCTGCGTCTGCCCGACGGAAGCTTCGAGCCGGTCCATCATCACCGCTGGCCCGTCTGCGTGACAGTCCAGAGCCGAAAGCTCGATGAGATGGACTGTGTGATGGACTTCCACGAGTTGGAAAAGGTGGTCGCCCAAGTGCTCTCCCCGTGGCAGGATCAACACCTTAACGATGTTCCGCCGTTTTCAAGCAAAGGGATCAACCCCAGTGCCGAACAGGTCGCGGAACAGATCGCGTTAGCAGTGTTGCCCCAATTGCCCGCCGACGCAGGGTTGGTCGAAGTCCGTGTCGGGGAAGCGGAAGGTTGTACGGCGATCTACCTGCCTGACCACTGAGCCCGAAAATGAAATCGCGCATCACCATGCTTGAACGCCTGTTTCGGCTGGAAGAAAACCGCACGACGATACGAACCGAAGTCCTCGCCGGGCTGACCACGTTCGTCACGATGGCCTATATCATTTTCGTCCAGCCCGCGATGTTGTCCGGGAAGATGAGCGGGACAGAAACCGGGATGGACGCCGGGGCCGTGCTGACCGCGACCTGTCTCGCCTCGGCACTGGCGACGTTGATCATGGGGTTGTGGGCGCGATACCCGATCGCGCTGGCGCCGGGGATGGGTGTCAATGCTTTTTTCGCCTTCACGCTGCTGCCGGCGGTCGCGGCTACAGGACACGATCAACCTTGGGCCGTGGGTTTGGGTGTCGTGTTCGTATCCGGTTGCCTGTTCCTGCTGCTGACCGTGTTGGGGGTACGTGAAAAAATCATGGACGCGATCAGCCCCAGCCTCAAGCACGCGATCGCTGCGGGCATCGGGCTGTTTATCGCTTTCATCGGCCTGAAAAACGCCGGGCTGATCGAGGGACACCCGGCCACACTGGTATCGCTTCACGAAAACCTGTTCTCCTTCGACTTGATCGTGTTCTATGTCGGGCTTTTGGTCGCGGCGAGCCTCTATGCCCTGAATGTCTCGGGGTCCATGTTGATCGGGATTGCGGCCGCCACCCTGACTGCAGCGGCATTGAAGATCGGGCTCCCCTTGCTGCCCGAGGGGTGGAACACGGCCGAGGACCCGATCCCGAGTTTTGTTTTAGCCGGCGACATCATCGCACAGCCCCCCTCGCTTGAGCCGACTCTGTTTCAGTTGGACCTGGCTGCCGTGTTCACCCGGCAAGTGATACCGTTCGTGATCGTGTTCTTATTCATTGACATGTTCGACACGATCGGCACACTGATCGGCATCACCCAACGGGCCGGGCTGATGAAGGACGGCCGACTACCCCGGGCGGGGAGAGCCTTGGGTGCCGACGCGATCGGAACCGTCACCGGTGCCTGCCTGGGGACATCCACCGTCACCAGCTACGTGGAATCCGGTGCGGGTGTCGAACAAGGCGGACGCACGGGTCTGACCGCGGTCACAGTGGCGGTGTTATTCCTGGCTTCCATGTGGTTCTGGCCCGTGATCGATATGGTCGGGGGCTACCCGCCGATTACAGCCGGGGCATTGGTGTTGGTCGGCGTAATGATGTTGCGCGGCGTGGTGCATATCGCGTGGGACGATCTGACCGAAGCGCTCCCGGCTTTCCTGATCGTGGTGGGGATCCCTCTGACGTTTTCCATCGGGGACGGGATCGCAATGGGGTTCATGGCATACCCGATCCTCAAACTGATGACGGGACAGGCGCGTCAGCTCAAGCCATTGATGGTGGTACTGGCTTTGTTACTGATTCAGTACTTTTTCTTCGTCCGATCAGGACTGTGAAAAAGTCTCGAGGAACCCGTGACCGAACATGATTTCTACATTTGAACCGTTTTAAAAAAAGGCCCGGCAAGAACCGAAGTCCAAGCCGAGCCTTTCCGGGGGCAAATTATGGGCCTGTAGGGCCATTGGCCTAAGTGACACGGGTCACTGAAGCCAACAGGTGTATGTTAACAACCCTTATCACACGGTCAAGTAAATACCGCCCAAACTTCATCCTATCTCGCTCAAGTTTACCGCACAAAACCCTTACAAAATTGGAGGCTGGTATTGTTAAGTCCAAATCTCAGCGTCTGATGGGTTCAATTGAAATAATTAAGCTGACCTGACCATCCAAATTGATGTTCATCGGGGTCAGGCTCATCATTCCAGCACCCCATCGCGTAACCACACACACCGATCCGCCGCCGAGGCGACCTGCTGGTCATGGGTCACCATGACGATGGTCTGGCCCTGGGCATGGAGTTCCGCGATCAGATCGAGGATCTGTCGGCCGGTCTCCGCGTCAAGGTTGCCGGTCGGCTCGTCCGCCAACAGCACGGCCGGGTCATTCATCAGGGCCCGTGCGATCGCCACCCGCTGACGCTCCCCGCCGGAGAGCTTGTTGGGCCGATGTCGCAATCGCTGCCCCAATCCGACCCGTTCCAAGAGCATCTCGGCCCGCTTTCGAGCCTGCCCGCGCTGTCCGGGCCAGGCCCAGACGGGGTATCGAATCATGGCCGCGGTCAACACGTTTTCCAAGGCAGTCAGCTCCGGCAACAAGTGGTAACTTTGAAATACGAACCCGACATGCCGATTGCGATAACGGTCCAACGCCCGCCCCCGCATCAAAAAGACCTCCTGCCCCTTGAACACCACATCACCTTCGTTGGGCCGATCCAGCCCGCCGATCAGGTGCAGCAACGTGCTCTTGCCGGAACCTGATGCCCCCAGGATCGACAGCCATTCACCGTCGGAAACATCCAAATCCACCCCACGCAACACATGCAGGTCCTGCCCACCGAGCCGGTAGCGCCGATGAAGCTGACGAACAGACAACAGGGGCTGGCTTGAATCAGCCTCGGGTGGACCCGTTCGTTCTGATGGTGAAGTTACCTGTTTATTCATCTTGCTGACCAACCATCCAACCCAGTGGCTGTTCACTCGTACCGCAGCGCTTCCACCGGATCGAGTTCCGCCGCGATGATGGCGGGGATCAGTGCCCCAACCACGCTGGATAACACCGCACCGACAACGATCCCGCCGGCCTCAACCGCGTCGATCCTGGCCGGGATCCGATCAAAAAAGTAAAGCTGAGGGTTCCACATCTCGAAGCGTATCGTGCTGTTCAATGTCGGCCCAAGGTCGGGGAACATCAGCAGGATCCCCCACGCCAGACCCAGCCCCAGCACCGCGCCGATACCGGTTCCCGTCAGGGCATACCGGATAAACATCCGCAGTCGGAAACCAAGGACGCCGCCGACCACCGATCCGATCAAACCCAAGCCGGCCGCACACCAGGCAAAGTGTGCGGTCACGCCAAGCGTGTGCGCTAACCAGTACTGGATCTCGTTGATACGGGTCACCACCACCGCCGCCAGCACTAACCCAAGCAACGCCCCCAGCAAACCCACCGCGAACCCATAGCCGAGAAACATCCCCACGATCCCGGACCGGCTGGCGCCGACCGCGCGAAGCACGCCGATGTCGCGGGTTTTTTCCAACACGGTCATGTAAAACGTCGTCAACACCATGACGACCGCCACAACACTGATGATGACAAACAAAAAAGTCACCATGCCTTTTTCGTTCTTGACCGCCCCGATCAGATGAGCGTGCCGCTGCTCCCA